>JAZLIU010000025.1:0-2585 GCA_045617565.1 Oscillospiraceae bacterium | reverse complement strand
CAAACAGCACGCAGATGAAGAAGATCATGCCGACGATGCGCCCGCCCGCCATGCCGTTGAATACGTTGACGAGGTAGACAAACATCAGTCCCGGGCCGCCGGAGTCAAGCGCCGCGCCGCCCACCGCCATGGCAGGGGTGATGACGAATGCCGCCAGCAGCGCCGCGATGGTGTCGAAGATTGCCACGTTGCGCGCGGAGAACGGGATGTCCTCGTCGCGCTTGAGGTACGAGCCGTAGATCACGGAGCCGTTGCCCGCGACGGAGAGGGAGAAGAACGCCTGGCCGAACGCAAACACCCAGACCTGCGGATCGGCGAGGCCTGCGGGGTTAAGCGTGAAGATGTACTTGTAACCCTCGGCAGAGCCGGAGAGCGTCGCAATATAGACGCACAGGCACAGGAACAGCGCGAACAGCGCGGGCATCATCACCTTGTTGACCTTTTCGATGCCGCCGCTGACGCCCAGCGCCATGATGACGAGCGCGCACACCAGGCCGATTACCTGCCATACGCCGTTACCGAGCGTAAAGAGTCCCTGTGAGAACATCATGCCAACCGCTTCTGTAAGCGTCTGCGCCTCGGGCGCCGTCGCGCCGAATGCGCCGCCGATGCTGCCCATGTCGGTGCCGAGCGCGTACAGACCGCCGCTGATGCCCATAAAGCAGTACTTGAAGATCCAGCCCATGACGACCGTGTAGCCGATGGCGAGCATCAGCGAACCGATGACAGGCACCGCGCCGATCGCACTGCCGAGAGAACGGCTGCCGCGCTCGCCGGTGCATTTGCCGAACGCATCGACCGGGCCCGCGCCCGCCCAACGGCCGAGCGCAAATTCCTCCATCACGCCGGTGGAGCCGATGAGCACGACGAAGATGAGATACGGGATGAGGTAGGTCAGACCGCCGAATTTCGAGAGCATCACCGGGAAGCGCCTGATGTTGCCCATGCCGACGGCGGAGCCGATGCAGGCAAGGATGAAGCCGAATTTGTTTTGGAAGTTGTCGCGCTGGTTCATTTCACTCATGGTGAAACCTCCTTTTTGCGATCCGTGAAAGGGGTCAAGTAAACAAAAAATCGCCCTATCCCTTATGGGACAAGACGAATCCTGCGGTACCACCCAATTTGACGCTCACGCGCCCACTTTCTTTCACACACGCTTGATATGTGCCGTCCGGATAACGGGCACGGTCCCCGTCGGAGGCTACTGACTTTCGCGTTCGCTCCGCCCTCACAAGTCCATTCCCCGCCGCTTCGTGCCGCAGCGCTTTCACCGTCCGCCGCTCGCTATGTGCCGTAATGCAGGGGTACTCCTCTTGCTCATCGGTTTTATGCTATCATTATAGCGAGGTTTTTCCATTTGTCAACACTTTTTTACTTTGCTGTGCAACAGCGAATTCCCGTAAATTTTTGCCTGTGCCCACTTGACAGCGGCGGCGGAAATCCGTATAATAGCATTTGCTGTTGACGGGGAGTAGCGCAGTTGGTAGCGCGCTTGGTTCGGGACCAAGAGGCCGTGAGTTCGAGTCTCATCTCTCCGACCAGGAAGAGGATCGCAGAAATGCGATTCTCTTTTTCTTTTTATAGTTTCCGGAACTCACGACCTCTTGCTCCGCGCGCTTGCGCGCTTTTAATTTGTCGGCCGTTCGGCCGGACGCGGCGCTTTGCGCCGCTGTGCGGCCGTGAGTTCGAGTCTCATCTCTCCGACCAGATAAAAAAGGACACACGGAAGTGTGTCCTCTTCTTGTTGGCATCGCGCCTGCGGCACTTCTAATTCTGCATCGTCTCCGCAAAGCCCTCGGCGAAGATGCGCGCGGCGACGAGCGCCTCGGCAAGCGAGTTGCCCGCGGCTCCCACCTCGATGAGCAGTGAGCCCGTCGTCATATGCTGGTTGTAGCGTGAATTGCGCACCACGATGGGCCGCATGAGCGTGGGATACTGCGATGAAAGTGTTTGCTGCACCGCGCAGGCGAGCTTTAGGTTTTCCCGCCAGCCATCATGGCTCAGCCCCCCGCCGTTGGAGCCGATGACAAACTCAAGCTGCGCGGCATTCGGCTCCTCCTCGCACAGCAGCTTATACTCGCTGCCGTTTGTGTCCTCCACCGCGTCACGGTGGACGTCGAGCACAAATGAGATGGTCGGATACTGCGTAAGGTATTTTTTGATCGACGCAAGCGAGCGGTCATATGCGCCGGAATAATTGGGGTAGTCGTAAAGATTGCGGTCGTGTACCACGCCGATGCCGCACGACGTGAAAATCTCTGCCATCTCGTCGCCGATGCGCAGCATATTCTTATCGTTCTCGAGCGTGCGGTGGTTGTCGGACGGCTCGTACTCCTCCCCCGCGGGCATGGTGTACGCCTCGGTGCCGTGTGAGTGGATGATGAGCACCTGCGGCCCGCCGCTTTGCAGTTTCGCGGCAAAATCGCCCGTAAGCTGCGAGGCACTTATAGAGGCGTACGAAGCGTTGTTGGTGTAAACGCCGTCAAACACCGTGTAGCCCGCCGGATCGGAGGGTTTCAGCGTGCGTGACGGCACGCCGTTGTCCGTCACGGTGATCTCCCCCTGTTCCCCGGGCTGCGTGAGCA
>JAZLIU010000024.1:0-5082 GCA_045617565.1 Oscillospiraceae bacterium | reverse complement strand
TCGAGGCGGCGCAGAGCATGGGCGCAACGCCGATGCAGATCATCACCAAGGTGCTGCTGCCCGAGAGCGTTCCCTCGCTTTTGTCCAACGCCACCACCGCTATCACCACCATCCTCGGCTACAGTGCCATGAGCGGTATCAACGGCGGAGGCGGCCTCGGCAAGATCGACATCAACTACGGCTACTACCGCTATAAATACCTCGTGATGCTGCTCGCCGTCATTCTGCTCATATTGATGGTGCAGCTGTTCCAGACGGTCGGCACCAACCTCTCCGTGAAAAGCGACAAGCGTCTGAAAAATAAGGCGAAGTAAAGTTGTTAGGTTCCCATAACCATCTGGTCTTTGGTTACACCGGCGCAAATTTTGAACGCTCTGCACCCGTGAATTAAAAGATTAGAGCTTTGCCCCACGCCGTGACCCACACGGCGAAACGAGCGGATGGAAACAGCGGAGACAAGACGATCTGAAATCATTTGATTGCGAGCGAAAATGCCCCGAAAGCGCATGAAATCAGCGTTTTCGGGGCTCCGACCACTCTTCGTGATCAGCTCGTCTGTGTTCGAATCACACCACCAGCTCCAGGAAAAGCACGGCGGCTGCCGTGCTTTTCTTTTTTTTGCAAAGGTCTGCAACTTTTTGCGCTCTCGTTTCGTCTAATATCTGATAGCATCTATATCAGCGGGACGGATAATTTTGAAAAACTGGTAAGAATTTGAAAAGATAGTAACAGTTTGTAATGACTTTTTTGCCCGCGTGCGCTATACTGTTATGCAGCGAAAAACAAAGGAGAAAAAACAGATGCCGGAACAGAGCGAAAAACCAATCATATCCGTCCGGAAACTGCGAAAGGTCTACGTCATGGGCGAAGAGCGCGTCTACGCGCTGCGCAACATCGACCTTGACATCATGCGCGGCGAGGTGTGCTGCATCTTCGGCACGTCGGGCAGCGGCAAGAGTACGCTCTTAAACCAGCTTGCGGGACTGGAAAAGCCGACGCGCGGCGTCGTGAAGATCGGCGGCGTGCCGATCTCGCAGCTCGGGGAGGACGAGCTGGCGGCGTTCCGTCAGAAGCACATCGGTTTCGTGTTTCAGTCGTACAATCTTTTGCCCGAGCTGACGGCGGCGGAGAACGTCGCGCTACCGCTGCTATTCAAGGGCGTACCGACGGAGCAGCGATTGCATGAGGCGAGAAAGATGCTCGACCGCGTGGGCTTGCAGGGACGCATGGATCACTTTCCCAATCAGATGTCGGGCGGCCAGCAGCAGCGCGTGGGCATTGCGCGGGCGTTCGTCACGCGGCCGGAGGTCGTCTTTGCCGACGAGCCGACGGGCAACCTCGACTCCAAAACGACCAAAGAGGTCATGCGCATGATCCGCGGCTTCGCGCACCGCTTCCACCAGACCATCGTGCTTGTT
Source organism: Oscillospiraceae bacterium (assembly GCA_045617565.1). GTDB lineage: Bacteria > Bacillota > Clostridia > Oscillospirales > Oscillospiraceae > Hominicoprocola. The sequence continues at coordinate 3,664 of JAZLIU010000024.1, read as the reverse complement.
TCGCACGATCCCGAAATGACAGAATACGCTGACCGCATCGTCACGCTCATCGACGGTGAGATCGTCAGCGACGTACATAATCAGGTAGACCCGGCGCTCGACGCGAGCCTGACAGCAGACTAACGGAGGAGAAAACCAATGAAAACGAACTTGAAAAAGATGATTTCCCTGTGCCTTGTGTTGGTGCTCGCCCTTGCGGCAGTACCGTGCGCGAGCGCGGCGAGAACAAATGACTTTCTCGTAGAGGGGTATACCGTAAAAAAAGATGAAAATGCGGTCACAAGTGTCAGCAGAGGGGATACAGTTGACATTGAGATAACGCTTTGGAGTACGGATAGTGATAAAGCAAGAAGCAATATTACCGTTGTTCGTGGTGTAGACAGCTTTCAAGGCGGTGTAGTACCGACTGGAAGTATAGGGAAAAATGATGGAAAATTCAATTTCACTATTACCGGACTTACATACAAGGGCGAGGGAAAGACGCTTCGCTTTACGGTTAATGAGGGAATTGATTACCAGACAATCACGATTTCAATTACCCAGTGTATAGAGTCCGGCTCGGAGCCAACAGAAGAGCCGACGGATTTTACCGTTTCGGATTACTCGGTCAGCTCTGTCGGCGGCAGCAATACGATCAGGACAATAGAGAGAAATAATGAAGTCAGAATACAGGTCAAATTGCAGTATAAAGGCACGGAAACGATTTCACCGACTGTTGTCCATCAGGTCGACAACTTCCACGCCGCGACCTCAAGCTACGCCTGCACTGAAAGCAGCGGTATCTATACAGTGGATTTCGATAAACTGACTTATACCGGCAAGGGGAACAGTCTGTCATTTACTGTCAGCTATAACGGCAAGCACCAAACAATAACGATCCCCATCGCTGAGTGCAAAGAGTATGTCGAGCCGACTCCTACGCCGGATTACGACGAGCCTGCTTCCCCCACATCCGCGCCGCGCGCGGTCATTACATACAGCGGGCTGCCGGAGCTGCTCGCCTCCGGCGAGACCGCAACGGTCAGCATCGACATCAAAAATACCGGCAAGACCGCGATGAAAGCGCCGATCCTCAATTTCACCGTCTCCGATTCGCTGCTCATCACCGACGCGAAATACACCGTTGCCCTCTCCGATATCGCCGCGGGCAAGAGTGCGAGCGTGAGCGTTCCCGTCAAGGCGTTCGGCAAGATCACCGCGCAGAAGCAGTCCATCGACGTGGCGATGTCCTTTGACTATTACAACAACGTCTCCACCGTTTCCTCTGAAGCTTCGGCGCATATCATCGTGCCCTGCAAGCTCTCCGACGGCAGCATGGAGGAGCCGACGACGGGCAGCAAGCCCGTGCCCATCGTGATCCTCTCCGGCTACAGCTACGGCGGCGCCCCGATCGCCGCCGGCTCCGAGGCGGATCTGCACTTCACCTTTACCAACACGAGCAAGTCTCTCGCCGTGGAGAACATCGTGCTCAAGGTCACGACGGGCGCCAACCTCCAGCTCAACGGCTCGAGCAACACGTTCTATTTTGAAAGCGTTCCCGCCGGTGGCAGCAAGAGCGTGACGCTCCCGCTCAAGGCGGTGCCGATGATTTCCGGCAGCACGCAGGACGTGGGCTTAAGCTTCAGCTATGAATACGTGGACGACGAGCAGCGCAGAGAGCGCACGTCCGAAATGAGCATCAGCGTGCCGCTCTATCAGCCCGACCGTCTGGAGCTGAGCGAGCCGGTCGTCGCCTACGTCGGATTCGTCGGCGAGGAAACGAGCCTGACGATGGATTATGTAAACAAGGGCAAGACCGAGGTCAGCAACGTCGAGGCGACGATCTCCGGCGACGTGGACAGCTACAACAGCTTTGTGCGCGTGGGCAATATCCCCAGCGGCAAGAGCGGTACGATCGCCTTTGCCGTCACTCCGATGCTCGAGGGCGACAACAAGGCGGTCATCACGGTTACCTATGAGGACGCCAACGGCGACGTGAAGGAGCGCGTGTTTGAAACGACGCTTTCCGCGATGGCGATGGAACCGTTCGATCCCGGCGAATGGGATGAACCGATGGAGCCGATCGAGGAGCAGAGCCACTTCCCGTGGTGGATCATCGCGGTCGCCGCACTCGCTGCCGCGGTCATCGTAATCGTCGTTGTGAGCAAGAAGAAAAAGAAAGAAAAGCTTGCCAAGCAGCAGGAGCTTTGGGACGAATGGGACGATGACGATGGCGCGGGGAAAGCCATCGGCACGACCGAGGCAAAGCCGCTGCCGGAGGGTGCCGTGACTGAGGAAACGGCAAAATGAGATTTTCCGATATTGTCAAAATGTGCCTCGACAGCCTGCGGCGGCGCAAGGGACGCACGATTCTGACGGTGCTGGGCGTATTTATCGGCTGCACGTCGATCATCGTGATGGTCTCCATCGGCGCGGGCATGAAGGAGTCGCAGGATCAGATGATCGCCAACATGGGCGACGTGACCGTCATCGAGGTCTACGCCAACGGCGACAGCAAGCTCAACGACGACGCGGTGGAGAATTTCCGCGCCATCGCGGGCGTGACCGCCGTGATGCCCAAGGCGTCGCTCGGCAATTACGCGGTGCAGCTTTCGGCGGGCATGAACGACCGCTATCACGCAAGCTGGGGCAACGTCACGGGCATCGACGCCTCCGCGCTCGAGGACATGGGCTACGAGCTGACGGAGGGCGAGTACCCGCAAAAGGGTGAAGTCCTTGTTGGCCAGTATTTTGCCTACAACTTTTACGATACCATCATGCCCGAGGGCAAGAACTACGTCGATCGCTGGGTGTGGGACGAGGCAACGCAGACTTACAGCGAGGAGACGCCCGACCCGTTTTTCAATCCCCTCACAACGACGGTGACGATGGAGCTTCGCTCCTATGAGGACGGGGAGGATGTGCAGCCTTACCGACAGGAGCTGACCGTCTCCGGCATCACCAAGGAGGACTACGGCAAGGGCTGGGAGACCTCCGAGGGCGTGATGATGGACGTTGAGGACCTGCGCGAGCTCATCAACACGCTGGAGGACACCACCAAGACGAAGTTCGATTACTCCGAAATTTACGTCAAGGCGGAGAGCATCGACGCAGTGGTGGACATCGAGCAGGAGATCAAGGACTTAGGCTACTACACCTACTCCATGCAGAGCATCCGCGAGGAGCTTGCCAAGCAGGCGCGTCAGATCGAGCTGATGCTCGGCGGCCTCGGCGCGATCTCGCTGCTCGTCGCCGCCATCGGCATCACGAACACGATGACGATGTCCGTGTCCGAGCGCACGAAGGAGATCGGCATTATGAAAGCCATCGGCTGCTATGTGAAGGACATCCGGCTACTATTCTTAATGGAGGCGGGCAGCATCGGACTCATCGGCGGCATACTGGGGCTGCTGTTCAGCTTCCTTGTGTCCATCGGCATCAACCTCTTTACCCTCGGCGCATTCCGCGGCGGGGGCGGAGTCACCAAGGAACTGCTGCTTCAGGCGATGTTCGGCGGCGAGGGCGTTGCCCGTACGTCGGTCATTTCGCCGGAGCTTGTGGTGTTTGCGCTGGTGTTCTCGCTGATGGTGGGTCTCCTTTCGGGCTAACATCCAGCAAACAAAGCAGTCAAAATTTCCGCGCTCCGCGCCATTCAGGACCAATAAAAGAACAACCAATAAAAAAA
>JAZLIU010000023.1:0-3755 GCA_045617565.1 Oscillospiraceae bacterium | reverse complement strand
CGTCGCGCAGGGCGTGCACGCTGTCCACGCCGTTGTTCGACGCGGCGTCGAGCTCCATCACGTCAAGAAAGCTGCCGCTTTCGATGCCGAGGCAGCTCGGACATCGGTTGCAGGGGTTGCCGTCCACGGGGCTTTCGCAGTTGGCCGCCTTGGCAAGGACCTTGGCGCAGGTGGTCTTGCCCGTGCCGCGCGTGCCGGTGAAAAGATAGGCGTGCGAAAGCCGTCCCTCGGCGACCTGACGCTGCAGGGTGGAGGTGATATGCTCCTGCCCCACCACGTCCGCAAACGTCCTGGGCCGCCACTTGCGGTAAAGCGCCTGATACATCTTCTTTGCCCCTTTCACAAAGCTTTCAAAGAAAAAGCTCCTCCGGATACAGCCACGGAACCGGCACCCTCACGGCACATGAATGGTCCCGCTTAATGCTGCTCGGTTCCCCGCCTGACATGGTTCGCAGGCATCCATTGCGTGAGACCGGTTCCGCAGCTGTATGCGGAGGAGTTTAACAGGGGTATTTTACTATACCGCCGCCAAGTAAGCAATAAAATTTTTTGCAAAAAATAAAAAATAGGGCTTCACAAACGAAAAAAACTGTGGTATGATGCTTTGGCTGTGAAAAGCAACAAGTCCATATGGGCCTGTAGCTCAGTTGGGAGAGCGTACGGTTCGCATCCGTAAGGTCGTGGGTTCGAATCCCTTCAGGTCCACCATAACGCGCAAATACGAACTCTTTATGTTGTGAGAAATGTATTTGCGGTTACAGCAGCAATAGAGCCGGGGTCGTAAGACCTCGGCTCTATTGCTGCTTTTTGCGATGTGTAGCATAGGATTGCCCTAAACGCTATCAATTACTACCAATCATTAACGCATAAAAGTTTTACTCCAGATGCAATTTTGCGTATTACACGTGGCAGATTGCGTTTCATTACTTTGAAATAAGAGATTTTCTCAATTGAGAGATCTATAAATAACATGGCGCTATAAGGAAAGCTACGTGGCGCGTCTTTGAAAACTTCTGTTGACAAATGTAGCCAATCCTGTTATATTGTGATTACAGACGTAACCATAACATGGCAAAGGAGGACGGCGCAATGGAGAGATATGATCTGACGAGCGCGGAATGGAACATCATGGAGTGCCTGTGGGAGCGTGCACCGCAGACCGGGCGCGAGCTGACGGAGGCGATGGAAAAGCGCATCGGCTGGAGCCGCAGCACGACGCTGACGCTTCTTCGGCGCATGGTCGCCAAGGGCGCGGTGCTGTGCGACACGGAGGGAACGAAGAACACCTTTTCCCCCGCCGTGCGCCGCGAGGACGCGGCACTTGCCGAAACGGAGACGTTTTTGAACCGTGTCTATCAGGGAAGCCTGAGCATGATGGTCAGCGCTATGACGCACAATCAGGCGGTCTCCAAAGAAGAGCTTGACGAGCTGTACGAGCTGCTCCGGCAGATGGAGGAGGGCGCAAAATGACACAGTGGATCATTTCCTCCAGCGTGCTGATCGCGGTCGTGATTGCTCTGCGCTTTGCGCTGCGTGGGAAGATCAGCCTGCGAATGCAGTATGCCCTGTGGTTGCTGGTGCTCGTGCGCTTGCTTGTTCCGATAAGCTTCGGCACAAGCGATTTGAGCGTGATGAACGCCGTTCCGGAGCGCCTGCCAAGCGTGCAGCAAAGCATGACGATTCCAACGGAAAACGTCGTGACACCCGCTGCGCCGCTTATTCCGGCGCAGAGCATCGACACGCCGCTGCCGTCTGACTTCGCGCAGAATACGACTGCTGCGGACACTACACCGAAAGCCGAGAAAACCGACTGGGCAGGTATCACAAGAACCGTGTGGCTCAGCGGTGTGGCGGTGTTGGGACTTACGTTCCTCGCCTCGAATCTGCGCTTTGGCAGAAGGCTGCGCCGCTCACGCCGGAGTATCGCGGATACAGGCGCAAGCCTGCCGGTCTATGAGAGCGCCGAGACGGAGACGCCGTGCCTGTTCGGCTTACTAAAACCGTCTATCTATGTCACCCCCGACACCTGTGCCGACGCGGACACGCTGCGTTATGCGCTTGCCCATGAGCAGACGCACTACTGTCACGGCGACCATCTTTGGGCGGTGCTGCGTGGCGTGTGCCTTGCATTGCACTGGTACAACCTGCTCGTATGGTGGGCAGCGGAGCTGAGCCGCCGCGACGCGGAGCTTGCCTGTGACGAGGCGACCATTCACGCGCTCGGCGAAGCAGAACGCGCCGCCTACGGCAGAACGCTCATCCGTATGACAAGCGAAAAGCGTCCCGCGCTGCTCGTCACCGCCACCATGATGACCGACAGTAGCAAGGGACTCCGTGAGCGCATCACGCTGCTTGTGAAGAAGCCGAAGACCGCCGTCTACACCGCCGCCCTTGTGCTGCTCATCGCGGGTATTTCCGTTGCTAGCACCTTCACCAATGGGAACGCCGCGTTGACTGACCCGTTCGGCAAAGAGTATTCGGCGGAGCTTGTGTATCAGGAAACGGAAATAGATTTCATTTTTGACGATGGCGTGACGCCGGGCTTCCGCATCGGTGAAAACGGGAAGAAAATCATCACCGTGCTTCACATAACGGGCGATGAGAGCCATTCCGGTGCGGTTGAAGAGGTCGAGCTGACCAAAGAGAGCTTTGACAGTCTTTTCCGAGACGATGCAAGCGGCTGGGCGGGCAAAGCATTGAATGCCGCAAAGCTGCGCCGTGCTACTGTAAACGCATGGCACGGTACACTGCTTGGCGAAACGAACTGGCCGAGAGAGCTGTACCTTCTCCAGCAGAAGGACGGCACGCTCTATCTTGCCATGAGCTATGACAAGGAAACCATCGAGCGGTTCTCGGGCAGAATGCCTTTCTTCCGTTGGGTGTTCCGTCTGAGCGAGAAAACCGCCCCCGTCTATGCCACGATGGAGGACTATGCGCTCGCGCAGATCAAGGCGATTCGGGAAAACGGCATCTCATATTATGTCCGTGATAAGGACGGCTTCGTCGACCGCTTTTCCGATACCGTGGAGGATGTGCGCGTGATAGAGCTTTCCTGCATCGGAAAGCTGGACGGTTTTGCGCCGGACGGTATGCTGCAGCTTTGGGCATTTTCCACGGAAGCCAAGCCAACCAACAAGGCGGGTGCTGCCATTGAGCTCTTCAACCATCAGCGCCTTTCAGACGACGGCTACTATTCCGACTGCACTGCCACCTACATCGTCATGCTGCACAAGGATGACGGTTATTATCTGCTGAAAAGCTTTTTATCTACAGACGACTTTTTCTTGCTGAGCCACGAAACCTATCTGCACGACGTTTATTGTGATGTCATGGGGCTGGACGATCCGCGTTATCTTCGGGAGGGTTACTTTACCTACACCGATGACAACGGCAATTCGCTTATCGCAGATGGTGTGCTGACGACCGGCGACGGCTGGTACTTCTATCTGCCGAGCGGCGAAGCATGGGTAAGGAGCGGTATACATGATCTTTGGTACTCTGCCTACAACACGGAATCGACCATTACCGTCAATGCTTTTGACGCTACGGTGGAAGAGACAGCCGCATCCCTCATCGGCGACGGCTGGACGAAGGAAACGAGCGGCGCTCTGACGGTCTATACGCGCTGCCGTCCGCCGCTCCCGCAGAGCTTGATTCCATCCTTCGATGCGTACGAGAGTGTCTATCTCTATGAGCGTCCCGAGGGCGGGCATTACGAGGTGCTGACCGTTTGGTATGACCGTGACGGCGAGGTG
>JAZLIU010000022.1:0-11731 GCA_045617565.1 Oscillospiraceae bacterium | reverse complement strand
CAGAATAACCCCGTCGTGGCTGACCTTTTCGAGCAGCACGGCAAGACGCTCAACTACGTCTGCAACATCATCACCAACGAGAACGTCTACCTCGCCGACAAGCGCCGCTCCTCCGACTGGGCGAGCAAGCTCGCGCGACTCCTCGACCTCGACGGCGTCATTATCTCCGAGGAAGGCTTCGGCAACCCCGATACCGACCTCATCATGAACTGCGTCAAGGCGGAGCAGAAGGGCATCAAGACCGTCCTCGTCACCGACGAGTACGCCGGTCAGGACGGCAAGTCCCAGTCCCTCGCCGACGCCGATCCTCTGGCTGACGCCGTCGTCACCGGCGGTAACGCCAACGAAGTGATTGTTCTGCCGAAGCTTGACAAGGTCATCGGCACGACCGATTTCGTCGATAAGATCGCCGGCGGCCACGCCGGTTCCCTGCGCGCCGACGGCACCATTGAGGCTGAGATCCAGGTCATCACCGGTGCGACCAACGAGATCGGCTTTAACTGCCTCAGCGCCCGATAAAGAAAGAAAGGAGGAAAGAAACGATGAGTTTCAAAGTAGTTCATTATATCAACCAGTTCTTCGCCAACATCGGCGGTGAAGAGATGGCTCACGTTGCGCCCGAGTTGCGTGACGGTCTGGTCGGTCCCGGTCTTGCGTTCAATAACGCGTGGAACGGCGAAGCCGAGATCGTCAAGACGGTCGTGTGCGGCGACTCCTATTTCGCCGAGCATGAGAAGGATGCCAAGGAGCAGATCCTTGCCTGGGTCAAGGAAGCCAAGCCCGACTTCTTCCTTGCCGGTCCTGCGTTCAACGCCGGCCGTTACGGCTATGCCTGCGCCACCATCTCCAAGGCTGTCCAGGACGAACTGGGGATCCCCGTTCTGACCGGTATGTACGAAGAGAACCCCGGTGCAGACCTCAAAAACAGCATTTATATCGTTGCCACCGCCAACAGCGCTGCCGGTATGCGTAAGGCTGCTCCTGTCATGGCGAAGCTCGCCCTCAAGATCATGAAGGGTGAGAAGATCGGCGCCTCCGTGGAAGAGGGCTACATGAACCGCGGCGTTCGTGTCAACTTCTTCGACTCCAAGCGCGGCAGCGCCCGTGCCGTCGATATGCTCGTTGCCAAGCTCAACGATAAGCCGTTTGTCACCGAGTATCCCATGCCTTCCTTTGACCGCGTGGCTCCCAACAAGGCCATCAAGGATCTGAGTAAGGCTACGATCGCTCTGTGCACCTCCGGCGGTATCGTCCCCAAGGGCAACCCCGACCATATCGAGTCCTCCTCCGCCTCTCACTACGGTGAGTACAGCCTCGCCGGCTTCGATTATCTCACCGAGGCAAGCCACGAGACCGCTCACGGCGGCTATGACCCCGTCTATGCCAATGCCAACCCCAACCGCGTGCTCCCCGTCGACGTTCTGCGCGACATGGAGCGTGAGGGCAAGATCGGCAAGCTGCACGAGACCTTCTACACCACCGTCGGTAACGGCACGTCCGTTGCCAACGCCAAGAAATTTGCTGCCGAATACGCGCAGAAGCTCCTCAAGGCGAACGTAAACGCCGTCATTATGACCAGCACTTGAGGTACCTGCACTCGTTGCGGCGCAACGATGGTGAAAGAGATTGTGCGCGCGGGTATCCCCGTGGTGCATATGTGCACGGTCACTCCGATCTCCCTGACGGTTGGTGCGAACAGGATCGTTCCCACCATCGCCATTCCTCACCCCCTGGGAAACCCCGCTCTCGAAGCGGCGGAAGAGAAAGAGCTTCGTCGTAAGCTCGTCGAAAAGGCACTCGTCGCCCTCACCACCGAAGTCGACGATCAGACCGTTTTTGACAACTGATTATCATTCAGGGAACGGTATGGGGCAGTTTGCCCCATACCGGTTTCCCGCAAACAGGAGAGCTGGTACAGAGTATGAGCAAGATTTATGACGTTATCGTTTTGGGCGCAGGCCCTGCGGGTCTGACCGCCGGTCTCTATGCCGGCCGCAGCAGACTCAGCGCCCTTATTGTTGAAAAGGGTCAGGATGGCGGTCAGATCGCCATCACCAATGAAATCGAAAACTATCCCGGACAGGTCGAGGGCGACTCCGGCCCCAGCCTCATCGCGCGTATGACCGCGCAGTGCGAGCACTTCGGCGTCGAGCGCGTGAGCGACATGATCAAGAGCGTCGAGCTCACGGGCGACGTGAAGAAGTTAGTCGGCGCCAAGGGCGAGTATGAGGCCAAGACTGTCATCATCGCCACCGGCGCATTTCCGCGTCCCATCGGCTGCAAGAACGAGGGCGAGTTCGTCGGCAAGGGCATTTCCTTCTGCGCGACGTGCGACGGTTCGTTCTTTGAAGACTTTGAGGTCTACGTTGTCGGTGGCGGTGACGCCGCGGTCGAAGAGGCCATGTACCTCACGAAGTTCGCCCGCAAGGTGACGATCATTCACCGCCGCAACGAGCTGCGTGCCGCCAAGTCCATTCAGGAAAAGGCGTTCAAGAATGAGAAGATCGCCTTTCTGTGGGACAGCGTCGTGGACGAGGTCGGCGGTGACGACGGCATCCTCTCCCGCATGGTCGTGAAGAACACCAAGACCGGCGAGCTGACGACCATCGAAGCCGACCCCGACGACGGGATGTTCGGCCTGTTCGGATTTATCGGCCTTCTGCCCAAGAGCGACCTCTTTGAGGGCGTGATCGACATGGACAAGGGCTACATCGTGACCGACGCCGATATGCACACCAACATCCCCGGCGTGTTTGCCGCCGGCGACATCCGCGTCAAGAGCCTGCGCCAGGTCGTCACCGCCGCGGCGGACGGCGCGATCGCCGCGATGCAGACGGAAAAGTATATCGCAGATCTGTAATTGCTGACGCAATAAATATAATTGGAGGATTACTACTATGTTGGAACTCGATAAGACCACATTTGAAGCCGAAGTGCTTCAGGCTCAGGGCAAGGTCGTCGTTGACTTCTACGGTGACGGCTGCGTTCCCTGCGCTGCTCTCATGCCCCACGTCCACGGCTTTGCCGATACCTACGGCGACAAGCTGAAGTTCTGCGCCCTCAACACCACCAAGGCGCGCCGTCTGGCGATCTCCCAGAAGATCCTGGGTCTGCCCGTCATCGCGGTCTATGAAAACGGCGAGATGATCGACTCCTGCGTCAAGGAAGATGCCACGCCCGAAAACGTGGAGAACATGATCAAAAAATATCTCTAATTCAAAAAAGCGGCTTGCCGCTTTTTTGAGAAAGATGCACTCCGCTTCGCGCCTCGTTCCTCGACGCGCGCTGCGTGAGAAGTGTTTTTTCTGACGCGCATGTCGTCAGGAAAAACAATCAAATTCATTTGCCGCTGCGGCGGCAAAAAAGGTAGTTACCCATTTGGGTTGCTATAAAAATTTTCGGGGAAGGAGGAAAAAATATGAGCATCTTAGCTGGCAAGAAAGTTGTCATCATCGGCGACCGTGACGGTATCCCCGGTCTGGCAATCGAAGAGTGCGTGAAGTCTGCCGGCGGTGAAGTCGTGTTCTCCTCGACGGAGTGCTTCGTCTGAACGGCCGCAGGTGCAATGGATCTGGAAAATCAGAAGAGAGTTAAGGAGTTCGCTGAGCAGTATGGTCCCGAGAACGTTGTCGTTCTTCTGGGTGCCTCTGAGGGTGAAGCCTCCGGCCTCGCTGCTGAGACGGTCACCGCCGGTGACCCGACCTATGCCGGTCCGTTGACAGGAGTCTCGTTGGGACTCACGGTTTATCACGTTTGCGAACCCGAGGTGAAGGCAGAGTTTGATGAAGCGGTTTACGAAGAGCAGGTCTCCATGATGGAGATGGTTCTCGACGTGGACGACATCATCGGCGAAATGAGCGCGATCCGCGATCAGTACTGCAAGTTCCTGGGTTAATAGACGAAACGAGGGCGGCGGCTTTCTGCCGCCGCCTTTCCCCATTGTCGCCGTAAATGACTGCAGGAGCATCTGCACGAAAATTACGGGAGACCCGACCATCCCGCGCAGCACGCTGCTGCATTGATTTACAGCGATAATTTCGGGTGGCAACCCCGCCCAGACACCTATAAATTTTAAGAAAGGCTGTGACCTACTATGAAAAGCGTACTCAAGGGCGCCGGATACATTCTGGTGCATACTCCCGACATGGTGCTCCACAACGGCACCACCCAGACCACTGAGCGCATCGTCAATCCCGAAAGCGACTATCTCAAGGCACTGCCCGACCATATCCGCAGCTATGAAGACGTCGTGCGCTACTGGCCCAACCAGGTCTACATCGGCAACAAGACGCCCGACGACCTTGCCGCCGTGGAGCAGCCGTGGTTCGATAAGACCTGCGACATGACCGACCGCTACGGCAAGTTCGGCCAGATCATGCCGCAGGAGGAGTTCCTGCTTCTCATGCAGGCTTGCGACGTATTTGACCTCGTCCTGCTCGACAAGGAATTTGTCGCGGCGAACAAAGAAAAGCTCGCTGCCAACGAAGTGATCGATGAGAGCATCGTCGCGCGCATCAAGGACGGCGCGGACGCCGCCGAGATCGCCCGCCTCGTTGCCGAGGAGCATTCCGAGGGACTTTATCACAACACAAAGCTCGTCGGCTGCGTCAAGCGCGCCCATGACATCGACGCCAACCTCTCCGCCCACGTCATGCACGAGAACCTTGTCTCCAAGGCGTCCTCCGTGCTCGCACTGCTCTCCGCGGTCAAAAGCGCCGGCATTGCCAAGGAAGACGTTGAGTACGTTGTGGACTGCTGCGAGGAAGCCTGCGGCGACATGAACCAGCGCGGCGGCGGCAACTTCGCCAAGGCGGCTGCTGAGATCGCGGGTCTTGTCAACGCCTCCGGCTCCGACGTCCGCGGCTTCTGCGCCGGCCCCGCTCATGCCATCATCGACGCGGCGTCCCTCGTCGCTTCCGGCGCGTTCAAGACCGTCATCGTCACCGCCGGCGGCTGCACCGCCAAGCTCGGCATGAACGGCAAGGATCACGTCAAGAAGGATCTGCCCATCCTCGAGGATATGCTCGGCGGCTTTGCCGTTGTCATCTCGCAGGACGATGGCGTCAGCCCCGAATTCAACTTCGATATGCTCGGCCGCCACACCGTCGGCACCGGCACCGCTCCGCAGGAGGTCACCAACTCCCTCGTCTTTAAGCCCCTCGAGGATAACGGCTTGAAGGCGACTGACATCGGCAAGTACGCCGGTGAGCTGCACAACTCCGAGATCCTCAAGCCGGCCGGCGGCGGTGATCCCGCGCTGCAGTTCTTCAAGGTCGTTGCCGCCACCGCCATCAAGCGCGGCGAGATGGAGAAGGCGCAGATGCTCGATTTCATCTCCGGCCACGGCATGACCGGCTGGGCGCCCACGCAGGGCCATATCCCCTCCGGCGTTCCCTATCTCGGCTTCGCCCGAGAGGACATTCTCTCCGGCAAGATCGAGCGCGCGATGATCGTCGGCAAGGGCTCTCTCTTCCTCGGCCGCCTCACCAACCTCTTTGACGGCGTTTCCTTCGTCGTGCAGAAGAACTCCGGCGCGGAGGCGAGCGGCGTCAGCGAGGACGAGGTCAAGGGCATGATCGCCAAGGCCATGCGTGAGTTTGCCGCCACGCTCATGGCTGCCGCCGAATAAGGGGGAAGGACAATGAGTAATCTCGAAAAAACCATTGCCAAGGCGTTTTTGGAGATGGCGGAGGGCCTGGAATCCGGCTCCTTCGGCGTGAGACCCAAGATCGCGCTCACCGGCATGGGCAGCGAGCACGGCGAAGAAAACGCTATGAAAGCCGCTCTGATGGCGAAAAAGCGCGGCGTGGACGTCTATTACATCGGCTCTCTGGAAGCCGAGGGCATTACGACCATCCACGTTAACGATGACGAAGAAGGTCACAAAAAGATGGAGCAGATGGTCGAGTCCGGCGAGGTCGACGGCGCCGTCACCATGCACTTCCCGTTCCCCATTGGCGTGTCCACCGTCGGCCGTGTCATCACCCCCGCCAAGGGCAAGGAGATGTTCGTTGCCAACACCACCGGCACGTCGTCTGCTGACCGCATTGAGGGCATGATCAAAAACACGATTTACGGCATCATCACCGCAAAAGCCTGCGGCGTTGCTAACCCCACCGTGGGCATCCTGAATGTCGACGGCGCGCGTCAGACCGAGATGGCATTGAACCAGCTTAAAGATGGCGGCTATGAGTTCGAGTGGGCGAATTCCGCCCGTGCTGATGGCGGCGCCGTCATGCGCGGCAACGACGTCCTGCAGGGTACGCCCGACATCATGGTCATGGACTCCCTTACCGGCAATGTCATGATCAAGATGATGTCCGCCTATACGACCGGCGGCAGCTTCGAGTCCACCGGCTACGGCTACGGCCCTGGCATCGGCAAGGACTACAACAAGCTCATCCTCATCATCTCCCGCGCGTCCGGCGCTCCGCTGATCGCCAACGCGCTTGAATATGCCGCACAGCTTGTGCGCGGCAGGGTGTTCGACATTGCCAAGGCGGAGTTCGCCAAGGCGGAAAAAGCGGGACTTTCCAAAATCCTCGAAGCGCGCAAGGCTGCCGCCAAGGGCGCTTCCGCCGCGGCAGAAGAGGTCAAGTGCCCGAGCGCCGAGGTCTGCACCGCCAGCGTCCCCGGCATCGAGGTCATGGATCTGGAAGACGCGGCGAAGGCTTTGTGGAAAGCCGGCATTTATGCCGAGACCGGCATGGGCTGCACCGGCCCGCTCGTTATGATGAGCGAAGCCAACCACGATAAGGCAGTCGAAATTCTCAAGGCCGCGGGCTACATCGGCTAAGGAGGGGTACCATGAAAGTCATCGACACCGTGTATAAATGCGAAAAGGATCTGACCACCGCGGAGCTCATTGACCTCGTTGCCAACGGCAACCGTCAGGTCGACCTCATTTGGGCGGAGAAGAAGACCGATGAAGACGGCTATCTGAGCTGGGACGCCGAAAACTGGACCAGCGTGGACGGCAAGCGCTTTATCCGCAGCTACTTCCTTGAAGGACGCGCTCTCTCCGATTACAGCGGCTACAACAAGTACGATATGAAGGGCTATTTCCAGCCCGAGCTTGCCAAGGAAGTCCGCCTCGGCTAAACACGACAAAAAAGGACGGCTCACCGCGCGGTGAGCTGTTCTTTTTTATGAAAAAATCGGTAACAGTTTGTAACTTTTTTCCACCGCTGCTTTACAAACAACCATTTTTTTGCTACAATGAACTTCCGTGATTGGAACAGGGCGCGGCGAAAGTGCCGCGATCAGATAGCGCGGGGGCGGCAGCGTCCCCGAAAGGATCGGAAACCTATGAAAAAAATGAAACGATATACGAGCCTGCTGCTTGCCGCGATGCTGTTGCTCACGGCGCTCACCGGCTGCGGCGAGACGGCGGAGCGGGAGGAAAAGTTTATTCTGGGCGTATGTGTCTGCGATCAGATCGACTCGCTCGATCCCGCGATGAATACGAACGGCGACGCGCAGAGCGTATTCTACGCGCTCTACGAGAACCTGATGCGCTATACGGACGACGGCACGGGTACCGCCGTGCTCTCGAATGGCATGGCGAAGGAGTACACCGAGGTGAGCAATTACGACGGCACGGTGTCCTACGAGTTCTCTCTGCGCTCCACCGTGCGCTGGTCGGATGGGGAGAAGGTCACGGCGGACGATTTCGTCTACGCCTGGCAGCGCCTGGCCGACCCTGCGACGGAGTCGCCGAATCATGCGCTTTTGAGCATGGTTAGCGGTTATCATGAAGTGCGCGAAACGGGCGACGTGTCCGCGCTGGCTGTCTCCGCTGAGGGTGATGACACGTTCTGCGTCACGCTTTCCGCGCCCTGTGCCTACTTCATCGACGGCGTGTGCACCGCCGTTGCCACGATGCCGCTGCGCCGCGATATGGTCGAAAAGGACAGTGAAAACTGGGCGTCGACCGTCAATATCGTCACGAACGGCGCGTATCGCGTCGGCACGTGGACGAAGGAGACGAGCTTACAGACCAAGCGCAACGAGAAATATTACGAGAGTCGTCTTATTGGCCCCGATGCCGTGAAGTTCTTGTTTGCCCCTGATGCCGAGAGCGCCTATGCGCTTTATGAGAGCGGGGAAGCAGACTATATTTCCCACCTGCCCCAGCGCGTTCTGGAGCAGCAGGGCGAGGAGCAGAACTGGACGGAAACGCCGATCTTTGCGACGTACTGTGTGCTCTATAATCATCTCACGGACGAGTTTTCGGACGTTCACGCGCGTAAAGCGTTCGACCTTGCGATTGACCGCGCGGCGATCGCTGCCGCGGCAGGCGCGGAAGTGTCACCCGCAGACGGACTGGTTCCCAGCGGCGTGCGCGACAGCGAGGACGGTGCGGATTATCGCACGCTTGGCGGCTCACTGTGCGCGGTGGACGAAGAGACCTATTCCGACCGCTGCGCGGCGGCTCTGGGGGAGATCACGGCAGCCGGAAATTATCGCGGCGCAGGTTTCCCCGAGATTGAGTACCTGTACAGCACGGCGGATGACATCGGCAGCGTTGTCGCACTTGAGCTTCAGAAGGAATGGCACGAGCATCTCAATGTCGATGTGCAGCTCAAGGGCGTCTCTCAGGAGGAGTATGACGCGCTGATCGAATCGGGTGACTTTACCCTTGCCGGTCAGTATCTTGCCGTGCAGCAGAATGACGCAAAGGGCTTTTTGGAGAGCTTTTCGAGCGGTCGGGAAGACAACGCCCTGCGCTACAGCAACCACACCTATGACGTTCTTATGGGCGTTGCGGAAAAGTCGGAAAATATCACGGCGCGCACCGCATTCCTGCACGACGCCGAGGCAATGCTGCTGGAGGACACCGCGCTTTCGCCGGTTCTCTTCGGCGCACGATTGCATATGCTGCGCGAGGGATTGCAGGGCATCTACTACGACGGTCTCGGCAACAGCTATCTCTGCTATGTCACGCAGGTAAGCGAGCAGCAATAAAAACGGTACAGCGGGGCTTCCGCGATCGCGGAAGCCCCGTCTTTTTGCCCCTGAGCAGAAAGAGTTGTATATTATGCACAAATAGCGCGAGATATTATGAGCAAAAAGCGTCAAATACAGCCATTGACTTTTGCACTCTAAAGCTTTATAGTTTTAAACACAGAAAGCGAAACGAAAGGAGTACGCAGATGAAAAAGACCGTCCGTTATTACGATAGCTGCACGACCCGTTATGCGGGCCGCTATTACGCTGCGCCTTTCCGATACCGCCTTTGAGGATAGAAAACAAACACCGTTTTGATGTGCTGTTTCGTCTTGGAAGGGCGGGGCAGCGTTTTATTTTGTCAACAACTAAAATTACAATAAATAAAGTCAGGAGAAACATCATGAAAAAGAAATTTTTTGCATCTTTCCTCGCGTTTGCACTGTCGCTCAGCCTTGCTGCCTGCGGCGAGACCGCTGCGCCCGCGCCGGACAGCTCCGGCGATGCGCAGACCTTTACCGTCGGCGTCTGCCAGCTGGTGCAGCACGACGCACTCGATGCCGCAACTAAGGGCTTTATCGACGCGCTCAACGAGGCGCTGCCCGGTCAGGTGACGATCGAGGAGAAGAACGCCTCCGGCGATCCCGCCAACTGTGCGACCATCGTCAACGGCTTCGTCTCCGGCGGCGTTGACCTCATCATGGCGAACGCGACGCCCGCATTGACCGCCGCCGCCTCCGCCACCGCAGATATCCCCATCCTCGGCACCTCCGTCACCGCCTACGGCGTGGCGCTCGACATCGACAACTTCTCCGGCACTGTCGGCGGCAACATCTCCGGCACGTCCGACCTCGCCGATCTTGCATCCCAGGCGGATATGCTTTTGGAGTGGTTCCCCGACGCGAAGAACGTGGGCCTGCTCTTCTGCTCCGGCGAAGCGAACTCCCGTTACCAGGTGGATGAGGTCGCCGCGGCACTGAGCGCAAAGGGTGTCACCTGCAAGGAGTTCTCCTTTACGGACACCAATGACGTTGCCTCCGTCACGCAGGCTGCCGCCGACTTCTCTGATGTCGTCTACATCCCCACCGATAACGTCGCCGCCTCCAATAAGGAGGCCATCGCCAACGTCCTGCTGCCCGCCGGCATCCCCGCCGTCTGCGGCGAGGAGGGTCTGTGCGCCGACTGCGGCGTGTGCACGCTGTCGATCAGCTACTACGATCTCGGCCGCACCACCGGCGAGATGGCGGCAAAGATCTTGAAGGGCGAAGCAGACATCTCCACCATGGCAGTCGAATTCACCGAAGCGACGCCGAAGTTTGACGCCGACGTCTGTGAGCAGCTCGGCATCACCCCGCTTGACGGGTATGTTGCCATCGAAAAGTAAGGCTTTCTGAGAAATTTCCCCTCTGGCAGAGCGCCGCAGCCATCCTGCGGCGTTTTGCCCCGTAAATAAGGAGTTATGATGAATTTTCTTGTACCATTACTAAACGCCCTGCCCGGCGCGGTCGCGCAGGGGCTCGGCTGGGGCATCATGGCCATCGGCGTGTACCTTACGTTCCGCATTCTCGATGTGGCGGATCTGACCGTGGACGGCTCGCTCGCCACCGGCGGAGCGGTGTGCGTGATGCTCATTCGCGG
The DNA here is from genome assembly GCA_045617565.1 of Oscillospiraceae bacterium. Lineage (GTDB taxonomy): Bacteria > Bacillota > Clostridia > Oscillospirales > Oscillospiraceae > Hominicoprocola. Next base: position 1,144 of record JAZLIU010000022.1, on the reverse strand, counting down.
CGGCGTGAACCCGTGGCTCGCCATGCTCTGCGCGATGGCGGCGGGGATGCTCGCCGGCCTTGTGACGGGGCTGTTCCACACCCGCTGCGGTATCCCCGCGATCTTGTCCGGCATCCTCACGCAGCTCGCGCTCTACTCCGTCAATCTGCGCATCATGGACAGCAAGGCAAATCAGGCGTTGAGCGTCGATAAGTACCCGCTGCTTGTCTCCCAGCGCTATGTGCGCGCGCTTTCGCTCGATAACCCGCTGCCGTTCCTGCTGATTTTCACCGCGGCAATTATCCTGCTGCTCTACTGGTTCTTCGGCACGGAGAAAGGCCGCGGCATCCGCGCCACCGGCTCCAACCCCAACATGGCGCGCGCACAGGGCATCGACACGGATGCGGACATTGTGCTGGGCTTGATGCTCTCCAACGGACTTGTGGCGCTCTCGGGCGCGCTGCTCGCGCAGTATCAGGGGTCGGCGGATGTCAACATGGGGCGCGGTGGCATCGTCATCGGACTTGCCGCTGTCATCATCGGCGAGGTCGTGTTCGGCAAGCTGTTCATCAACTTCGGCCTCAAGCTCGCCGCCGTCTCCGTCGGTGCGGTCATCTACTACATCGTGCTGCAGATCGTATTGCAGCTCGGCCTCAACACCAACGACTTAAAGCTTATCACGGCGCTCATCGTCGCGTTTGCGCTTGCCATTCCGCACTGGCAGGGCAGAGCGCGCCGCAGCAGGAAGGGAGGCGCGTTCCATGCTTGAGATCCAACACATTTCAAAGACCTTCAACCCCGGCACGGTCAACGCCAAGACCGCGCTGCGTGATTTGAGCCTGACGCTCCGCGAGGGTGACTTCGTCACCGTCATCGGCGGCAACGGCGCCGGCAAATCCACGATGCTCAATGCGGTTGCGGGGACGTTTCTCGTCGTCGAGGGCAGCATCCTCATCGGCGGAACGGACGTGACCAATCTTCCGGAGCACAAACGCGCGGCGCTCATCGGGCGCGTGTTCCAGGATCCCATGATGGGCACCGCTGCATCCATGCAGATCGAGGAAAACATGGCTCTGGCTGCCCGCCGCGGTATGCATCGTACGCTGCGCCGCAGCATTACCTCTGCTGAGCGCGAGGAATACGTTGAGCAGCTGAAAACGCTTGG
>JAZLIU010000021.1:0-3851 GCA_045617565.1 Oscillospiraceae bacterium | reverse complement strand
CTTTCCCGCTTCGTTATCCGCGTGAATAACCGCAAGATACTCAACGGCTTTTATGCTATGCTCGGTCTCTCCGACAGGGCGGGCGACATCATGCGCACGGTGGACAAGCTCGACAAGATCGGGGAATACAAGGTGCGCGAGATCCTCATCGACGACTTTGCCATCTCCGCCGCCGACGCGGACGAGGTGCTCAAGTTCATCAGCATCCGCGGCACGAACGCTTCGGTGCTCGCCGCGCTCGAGGGCTACCGCGGCAGAAACGAAATGTTCGACGCGGGGCTTAACGAGCTGACGACGGTTGCGAAGTATCTCGGCTCCTTCGGCGTGCCCGAGACGAACTTCGCCGTCGACCTCACCATCGCGCGCGGCCTCGACTACTACACCGGCACGGTTTATGAGACCACACTGCTCGACCACCCCGAGATCGGCTCCGTCTGCTCCGGCGGGCGCTACGATAACCTTGCGGAGTTCTACACGAACAAGAAGCTCCCCGGCGTCGGCATTTCCATCGGCTTGACACGCCTTTTCTACGTCCTCGGCGAGCAGGGGATGCTCAATCCCGAACTGCCCACCGCGCCCGCCGACGCGCTCATCCTCCCGATGACGGAGGACTTCTCCGCCGCCGTGCAGCTTGCGACTTCGCTTCGCGCCGCCGGACTGCGTGCCCAGCTCTACACCGAGCCGAAGAAATTTAAGGCAAAGATGAACTATGCCGACAAGCTGCATGTGCCGTTCGTGCTCTTCCTCGGCGAGGACGAGATCAGCGCGGGCGTCGTGAGCGTGAAGAACATGGTCTCCGGCGAGCAGGTCAAGGTCAGCGCACAGGATGCCATCGCGCTCATCTCTGCCGCCGTCGCGCAAGCGCGCAAAAGCGCCCCGATTTTGGAAAAATAAGCAGACCTACTTCGTGCAAAAAAGACCGTTTCGGTTTCCCGAAACGGTCGTTCCCTTTGTTTTTGCTTTACTTTTTGCAGCGGTCGAGCGCCAGCTCATACCCGCCCGTACCATAAGAGATGCACTTGTTCACGCGCGTGATCGTGGCAGATGAAACGCCGGTCTCCTCCGAGATCTGCGTGAATGTCTTGCCCTCGCGCAATAGCCGCGCCACCTCAAGCCGCTGCGTCATCGCCTGCAATTCCCCGATGGTGCACAGATCATCGAAAAAGCGGTAGCACTCCTCCTCGCTTTTGAGCGAAAGGATGGCGTCAAACAAACGGTCGGTCTCCGCCGACTTCATCTTGCTTTCGTACATCACAATGCCTCCCGCCGCTTTTATTTCGCTATCATTATAGCACAGTAACGCGGAAAAGCAAGGGCAACGTTAGCTCTTTTTTACGCCCTCCATCGTGCGCTCGAGGAGCCCCACCACCGGCGGCGCAACGAACGCCATCACCACCGCCGTGACGATACCGGCGACGATGCGCGTGATGACACCGCCGAACACATAGGCGTAGGAATAGTAACCCTGCACCACGCTGTCGAGATACATCACAAGCGTGTTGAGCGCCGTGGTAATGAGCGCGGCGACGGTGAGCGCGCCGATGAGCTGCACGCGGTTGGGGCGATAGTTGAGCTTCCGGAAATAGATGCCCAGCAGCAGCCCGCGCACGGTGTTCGGCACCAGCCACAGTACGGTCGTCGCCATCAGTCCGTAGGTGAGAAGCTGCTCTAAGAAGCTGCCGAGCAGACCCACGAACAGTCCGCCGACGGGACCGAAGAGCAGCGCGGCGAGGATCAGCGGCAGCGTCGCCACCGAAATGTTCATCCACCACAGCCGGATCGTCCCCACCAGGCACAAAATGACGTAGACCGCCGTGAGCATGGCGATCATCACGAGCTTTTTCGCGGTAAAACTCTCTTTCCACGACACGAGCGCCACCCAGACGACGAGCAGCACCGCGCTGACGACAATGCTGAGATAGGCGATCGTCAAAACACTTCCGGACATAAAAATACCCCTCCTTCAGATCCCCCCTGCCGTCGCAGGGCGGCAAAGCCTGAAAAAAGGGTACAGTACCCCCTCTCTCAAGCGGTGGCAAACCACGCAGAGAGAGGTTTTATCTCTTCTTTGTGGCAGCGGAATGCGGCGACCATACTGCAAACCATCCGGTTTTTCGTCCGGCGAGCAACTTCCCATCTCGCCGGCACTGCCTGCCTTGCGGCATGAACACATGGTCTCCTACTATGCCAAATGCAATCTGCTTGCGATTGCACCTTTAGCATAGCAAAAGCGCAAGCGCGTGTCAACAGATAAATCGCGCAAAACCGCCGCGTGCACGCCGCGGTTTTTGTTTCTTCTATGCCTTGACAGTACTTTCCTTTTTTGCTATTCTAATAATGATCATTAAAAAAACGAAAAAACCGAAAATATACATCATTCGACCGTTAAAGGAGGACAATCAAAATGATCAAAGAACCTATGGACTTCCTTGCCCAGTACGACCCCGAATTGGGCGCAACTGTGAAAAAGGAATACGACCGTCAGCAGCGCAACATCGAGCTGATTGCGTCCGAGAACATCGTCTCCCCCGCCGTGATGCTGGCGATGGGCTCCTGCCTCACCAACAAGTATGCCGAAGGTTATCCCGGCAAGCGTTACTACGGCGGCTGCTACTGCGTCGACGAGACCGAAGAGATCGCCCGTCAGCGCGCGTGCAAGCTCTTCGGCGCCGAGCACGCCAACGTCCAGCCCCACTCCGGCGCTTCCGCCAACCTTGCCGCGTTCAAGGCGATGCTCCAGCCGGGCGACACCTACATGGGCCTCAACCTCGCCCACGGCGGTCACCTGTCCCACGGCAGCCCCGTGAACATCTCCGGCCAGTACTTCAAGCAGGTCGCCTACTCCCTCAATGACGAGACCGAGCAGCTCGACTATGACGAGATCTATCGCATCGCGCAGGAGTGCAAGCCTAAGATGATCCTCGCCGGCGCTTCCGCCTATCCCCGCAAGATCGACTTCAAGAAGTTCCGTGAGATCGCCGATTCCGTCGGCGCGTACTTCATGGTCGATATGGCGCACATTGCCGGTCTTGTCGCCGCCGGCGTGCATGAAAGCCCCGTCCCCTATGCCGACGTTGTCACCACCACCACGCATAAGACGCTGCGCGGTCCCCGCGGCGGTCTGATCCTCTGCAAGGACGAGATCACCAAGAAGAACCTCGAGACCGGCGAGACGGAGACCATCGCGCTTGCCAAGAAGATCGACTCCGCCATCTTCCCCGGCACGCAGGGCGGCCCGCTCATGCACATCATCGCTGCCAAGGCCATCTGCCTCGGCGAAGCCCTCAAGCCCGAGTTCAAGGCTTACGGCGAGCAGGTCGTGAAGAACGCCGCCGCGCTTGCCGAGCAACTCACCAAGGAAGGTTTCCGCCTCGTTTCCGGCGGCACCGACAACCATCTCATGCTCGTGGACGTCCGCAACTTCGGCATCACCGGCAAGGAGATCGAGCATCGCCTCGACGAGTGCTTCATCACCGTCAACAAGAACTCCATCCCCAACGACCCGGAGAAGCCCTTCGTCACCTCCGGCATCCGCGTCGGCACCCCCGCCGCGACCACCCGCGGTCTCAAGGAAGCCGACATGGTCAAGATCGGTCAGCTCATGGGCATGGTCGCCCGCGATTTCGAGGGCAACAAGGAAGCCGTCGCAAACGAGGTCGTCGCCCTGACCAAGAAGTACCCCATCTACGAATAAGTACACATTTGAAAGAGGCACGCTTTCGCGTGCCTCCATACTAACTTTAATTTACTTGAAGTATTTAACTGCTGATGCAAACATCTGCATATCGAATTCGCCAGGAACGTTCTTGTAAAGTCCCTTACCGATTCTTTCTGAGTGTCCCATCTTACCA
>JAZLIU010000020.1:0-17484 GCA_045617565.1 Oscillospiraceae bacterium | reverse complement strand
GCGCGCGCCGCCGGCTACGGCCTGTCCAACAGTTACATTTCTCAGATCCTCGTTGCCGATAACCTCCTGTTCCCGGGCGGCGAGGTGCAAAGCGGCAACAAGTCGCTCACCGTTTCCACCAGTGCCCGCTTCCGCTCCGTGGAGGACGTTGCCAATCTCATCTTGCCGCTCCCAACGGGCGGCACGGTGCGCCTCCGCGAGGTGGCGAAGGTTGCGCTGGAGACCACTGAACAGGACGCCATCGCGCAGATGAACGGAACACCCTGCGTCATTTTGCAGGTATCCAAGCAGTCGGGCGCGAATGAGGTCTCCACGGCGAAGGCGGTCGATAAAGCGATGAAAGAGCTGGGCGAAAAGCACGACGACATCGTCTATGCCGTTCCGTATCTCGCCAGCGACTACATCAACATCGTGGTTTCCTCCGCCATTGAGAATATCATTCTCGGCGTGGCGCTCGCCGCGATCGTGGTGTATCTGTTCCTGCGCCGCTTCGGCGCGACGCTTGCCATCTGCGTGTCCATGCCCGTGTGCATCCTCACGGTGTTCGTGCTGATGAACGTGTGCGACCTGACGCTCAATATGATGAGTCTCGGCGGCATTGCGATGGGCGTGGGCATGATCGTGGATAACTCCATCGTCGTGCTCGAGAACATCTACCGTTACAGCGCCGAGGGACACGACCGCATGACAGCCTGCGTGGACGGCACGAAGGAGGTCATCCTCTCGCTGATGGCGTCCACGCTCACGACCGTTGCGGTGTTCCTGCCGCTCGGTCTTGCCGACGGTCTGGCGGGCATGATCTTCAAGGACTTCTGCCTGACCATCGCATTTTTGATCCTCGCCTCGCTTGTCATTTCCATCACGCTCGTGCCGCTTCTTTGCTACTTCCTGCTCGACGAGACGAAGGCAAAGCAGATGCAGCTCGCGGAGCAGAAAGAGAGCAAATTTGAGCAGCTCGGGGAACGCTTCAACGCCTGGTACACCAAGACGCTCGGCTACTTTGTCCGCCATCTCAAGCAGGGCGTGCTGGTCTCCGTCGGGGTGCTGCTGGTCTTTGTGCTGGTGTGCCTCACCGCAAGGATTGTGCTTTTGCCCGATATGGATATGGGCATGGTGTCCGTCAGCGTGTCGACGCCGACCGGCTCGGAGCTCAAGGACACCGCGGCGATCGCCGACCGTATCGTCGGTATTGCTTATGAGGAAGTGCCGGAGATCGACATGCTCTACTATACCTCCGATGCGGAATCCGCCTCCGTCAACCTGACGCTTGTGGGGCGCAGCGAGCGCTCCCGCACCTCGGTTGAGGTGGCGAACGCGCTGCGTGAACCGCTTAAAGATATTGCCGGCTGCGAGATCACCATTTCGTCGAGCGATATGGCGCAGATGATGAGCGGCTCAGGCATCAGCGTGGGTATCAGCGGCACGGATTATGAGACGCTCAAGATGATCGCCGACGACCTCACGGCGCAGATCTCGGCGCTGCCCGACGCGGTAGACGTCACAAACAGCATCAGCCGTCAGGTCCCGCAGGTCGAGATCACGATGAACCGCTCCGCCGCCTCGCAGTACGGCCTGACCGCCGCAACGGTCGGCGCAGCCGTTCGAAGCGAGCTGACCGGCTCCACCGCCACGACCGTCACCATCAACAATAAAGAGCTCGACGTTGTCGTGCGCGGCGACGGGGTCTCGAGTAAGAACCTCGACGCGCTGCGTTCCACGCCGATTACGACGCCGATGGGCGGCACGGTGCCGCTTTCCGCCGTGGCGAATGTGGAGGTCGTGCAGGCGGCGCAGAGCATCCGGCGCGAAAACCAGTCCCGCCGTGTGACCATTTCCGGCTCCAGCGTCAGCGGAGATACCCCCGCGATCACACGGCAGATCCGCAGCATCCTTAACAATTATACGCTGCCCGAAGGCTACACCGCCGAGATCGGCGGCGAGTACAGCGACATGGTGGAGAATTTCAGCGACTTAGGTCTCGCGCTGCTCGTCGCTGTGGGACTTGTCTACTTCGTGCTTGCCTCGCAGTTTGAGTCGTTCGTTATGCCGATCATCGTGATGATGATCATCCCCATCGCGTTCGGCGGCGCACTCTTCATGCTGCCTGTCACGGGGCGAGACATTTCGATGATCTCCATGGTGGCGCTCATCATGCTCGCCGGTACCGTCGTCAATGCGTCGATTATCCTGGTGGACTATATCAAGCAGCGGCGCGACCGCGGCGAGAGCAGGGAGGACGCCATCCTCCACGCCTGTCCGCTGCGTATCCGCCCCGTGCTGATGACCACGCTCACGACGATACTTGCGCTCGTTCCGCTGGGCTTCGGCATCGGCGAATCCAACGAAATGATGTCGGATATGGGTGTTGCCATGATGTCCGGTATGGCGTTCTCCACGGTCATCACGCTGCTGTTCACCCCCGTTTATTACTGCGTGATCGACGACATTGGCAAAAAGAAAACGAAGGTTCCGGCGCTGCCGGAACAAGCGGAGTAAAACGCTTCCACACAACGATAAAAAAGCACGCCGAAAGGCGTGCTTTTTTGCTGTTGTGTTTTCCGTAATTTGTGATAAAATACAAAATAGTATATAAGGCGCATTTTGCGGTCATAGCGATAAAACCGGGAGGAAGTATTATGGGAGAGTTTGAAGAGTTTAACGATAATTTGGAGCTGAACGACGGCGGCGACGAGATCGTGGAGCGCATCGAGGGACGCGAGACCTATGAGTGGACGCGCTCACTTGTCTCGGCGGTGCTCATCATCACGCTGGTGTTCACCTTTGCCGTGCGCATGATGGGCGTGTCGGGCCCGTCGATGATCCCGACGCTGCAAAACGGCGACCGCCTCATCGTCATCAATTCCACGATCTGCGGCGACTACCACGCTGGCGACATCGTGATCGCTCGCAAGCTGAGCTTTGACGATAAGCCCATCGTCAAGCGCGTCATCGCCACGCCGGGACAGACGGTCGACATCGACTTCGACCTCGGGCGCGTGTATGTGGACGGTGTGGAGCAGGAGGAGGACTACATCAACGACCTCACCTACCTCGAAGAGGGGACGGAGCTTCCCGTGACGCTGGGGGAGAATGAGTACTTCCTCATGGGCGACAACCGCAACCACTCCAACGACAGCCGCGACTACCGCCTCGGCCCCATTGACGAACGGCTGCTCATCGGCAAGGCGGTGTTCGTCCTTTTCCCGGGAAAAGATTACCTCACGGAAAAGCGCGATTTCAGCCGCATCGGATTACTGAAGTAAGGAACAGATACAATGCAGCTTGACAGTTTGAGTTGGTTTCCCGGTCACATGACCAAAACGCGGCGTATGATTGCCGCGGAGCTTGCCAATATGGACGCCGTGTGCGAAATTCTCGACGCGCGCATCCCGCTCTCGTCCCGCAACCCCGATGTGGACGAGTTGACGGCGGGGAAGAAGCGCATCGTGGTGCTCAACCGCGTCGATCAGGCGGATCCGGAGATGACAAAAAAGTGGGCGGCGTACTTCCGCTCGCTCGGCTATGCCGTCATTGAGGTCGACGCGAAGTCCGGCGCGGGCGTGAAGCAGTTCGCGCCCGCCGTGCGCGCGCTGCTCCGAGACAAGCTCGACGCCTATGAAGCCAAGGGGCAGGTCGGGCGCGTGCTGCGCGTGATGGTGCTCGGCATTCCCAATGTGGGCAAGTCTACGTTTATCAACAAAGTCTCCGGCAGAAAGACTGCTAAGGCAGAGGATCGCCCCGGCGTGACGCGCACGAAGCAGTGGGTGCCGGTGGACAAAACGCTGGAGCTTTTGGACACGCCGGGCATCCTGTGGCCGAAATTTGAAGATCCCGAGGTCGGCATCCGCCTCGCGTTCACCGGCGCGATCAAGGATGACGTGGTGGACATCGAGGAGCTTGCCATGCGCCTGATGGACTACCTCGGCAAGAACTATCCGCAATCCGTTTCGGAGCGCTATAAGGTAACATTTGAGGACGGGGACGACGGTTGGGCGCTGCTGCAAAAGGCGGCGCGCAAGCGCGGCTTCCTCATCTCCGGCGGCGAGGTCGATACCGAGCGCATGAGCCGGATTTTGCTCGATGAATTCCGCGGTGGCAAGTTGGGTCGCTTTACACTCGAGACCGTGCCGGAGGTGGGATAATGAGCGTGGATTACACCCTTGAACGCACTGCGCTCGCGCAGGGCTACGCGAGCGTGTGCGGCGTGGACGAGGCGGGTGCGGGCCCGCTGATGGGACCGGTGTACGCCGCCGCCGTCATTCTGCCTCGGGACTGCACGATCGACGGACTGGACGACTCGAAGAAGCTGGCGGAGAAGAAGCGCGAGGCGCTTTTTGACGTGATCTGTGAGACCGCGCTTGCGTACAGCGTTGCATTTGTCGATGCAACGGAGATCGACGAGATCGACATTTTGAACGCCCGTATGAAGGCGATGCAGCTTGCCATCGATGGCTTATCCGTTTCCGCGGACTTTGCCCTCATCGACGGCAACCGCGACCACGGCACGAAGTACGCCGTCACGACGCCGCACCAAACGGTGATCAGCGGCGACGGGAAGAGCGTGAGCATCGCCGCGGCGTCGATTCTGGCGAAGGTCAGCCGTGATCGCTTTGTGACCGACGTTTTGGACAAGCAGTATCCGCAGTATCAGTTCGCCAAACACAAGGGCTACGGCACGAAGCTGCACTATGCGATGCTCGACGCTTACGGCCCCTGCGAAGTCCATCGGATGACATTCCTCAAAAAGTGGAGGGAGAAGAAGTGAGCACCAAAGCAACAGGGGACTGGGGCGAGGCGCTTGTCGCCAACTACCTGCGCGACCGCGGCTATACCGTCGTCGCGTCGGGCTATCGCTGCCGCTTCGGCGAGATCGACCTCATTGCGAAAAAACGCGGCGTGGTCTGCTTTGTGGAGGTCAAGCTGCGCAGCAATCTGAAGTTCGGCCTGCCGCGCGAATTTGTCACCGCGTCCAAGCAGGAGAAACTCCGCACGACCGCGCAGTTTTACATGAGCACGCATAGACTTGACGTTCCCGCACGCTTCGACGTGGCGGAGGTCTATACCGACGCGGAACATACGCCGCACAATACGCGCATCGAATACATCGAAAACGCATTTTAACTCAGATAACAGCGGAAAGGGGGAACGCTATGGCACTCTACGCGATCGGCGATCTGCATCTGTCGCTCTCTGCCGACAAGCCGATGGACGTGTTCGGCAGCAAATGGGAAAACTATGTCGAGCGCATCGCCGCGGCGTTCTCCGCACTCCATGACGACGATGTGATCGTCCTGGCGGGCGATACCTCGTGGGGCATCTCACTCGAGGAGGCGCTCGCGGACTTCAAGTTTTTGGATGCGCTGCCGGGGAAGAAGCTCCTGCTCAAGGGCAACCACGATTACTGGTGGGGCACGGCGGCGAAGATGAAGAAATTTTTTGCCGATAACGGCGTGACCACATTCGACATTCTCCACAACAACTGCTTTTTCTACGGCGACTATGCCATCTGCGGCACGCGCGGCTGGTTTTACGAGGAAGAGGCGGAGGGCACGCACACCGGCAAGATGCTCGCGCGCGAGGCGCTGCGGCTCGAAGCGTCGCTTGCGGCGGCGGGGGGAAAGCCGATCCTCTGCTTTTTGCACTATCCGCCCATTTACCATGGCTACCAGTGCCCCGAGATGCTCGATTTGCTCGACCGTTACGGCGTGGAGCGCTGCTATTACGGACACCTGCACGGGCCCACACACGTCCGCGCGTTTGAGGGACGGCGAAATTCGACCGAATACGCCCTCATTTCGGCGGATTATTTACAATTTATCCCCAAAAAAATCTGCGAATAACGGAAAAAGGGGTAGATATTTCCAAAATCCTATGGTACAATACCACTTTGCAAAAGCATGAAATATGCTTAATGGAGGAAAAAGAAATCATGACTGTGAAAAACACCGAAAAGCTCGAAAAGAGCAGAGTCGCCCTGACCATCGAGGTCGGCGCGGAAGAATTTGAGGCTGCCGTTGCCAAGGCTTACCTCAAGGCACGCAAGCAGATCCGCGTTCCGGGCTTCCGTCCGGGCAAGGCTCCCCGCAAGATGATCGAAAAAATGTACGGCGCAAGCGTGTTCTACAGCGACGCTGTGGACATCGCTCTGCCCGAGGCATATACGCAGGCTGTCGGCGACAGCGGACTGGATGCCATCGGCTATCCCGAGATCGAGGTCGTCGACGAAGTGACCGCGAACGGTTTTACGTTCAAGGCCATCGTTCCCGTTTATCCCGAGGTCAAGCTCGGCAAGTACAAGGGCCTGTCCGCTGAGAAGGACGAGGTCAAGGTCACCGCTGACGACGTCAAGCAGCGCCTCGACGAGATGCTCGAGCGCAACGCCCGCATCATTTCCGTGGATCGCAAGGCAAAGCTCGGCGATATTGCCATCATTGATTTTGAGGGTTTCGACAACGGGACGGCATTTGAAGGCGGCAAGGGCGAGAACTATGAGCTCGAGCTCGGCTCCGGCAGCTTTGTTCCTGGCTTTGAAGAGCAGATCGCCGGCATGAAGGCAGGCGAGGAGAAGGACATCAACATCACCTTCCCCGCGGATTATCACAAGGATCTCGCCGGCAAGGCCGTCGTGTTCCACGTCAAGGCCAAGGAGATCAAGGCCAAGGAGATGCCCAAGGCGGACGATGAGTTTGCCAAGGACGTCTCTGAGTTCGACACCATCAAGGAGCTCAAGGAGAGCATTAAGAAGGAGATTACTTCCGAGCGCGAGAACGCCGCGAAGTTCGGCTTTGAAAACGCTCTCATGGAGCAGGTCGCCGACGGCATCGAGTGCGACATTCCCGACGCCCTCATCGACGAGCAGAGCCGCCGTTTCCTCGACGAGTTCAAGCAGCGCCTCGAGTCCCAGGGCATCCCCTATGACCAGTACTGCAAGATGATGAACATGAGCGAAGAAAAGTTCCTTGCTGACGGCAGAGAACCCGCCGAGAAGCAGGTCAGACTCGACCTCGCCATGGCCGAGATCATGAAGGTCGAAAAGCTCGAAGTCTCCGATGAGGAGATCGAGGCGGAGTATCAGAAGCTCGCCGACCAGTACAAGATGGAGCTCGATATGCTCAAGAAGTACCTTGACACCAACTCTGTCCGCGAGCAGCTCCTGCGCGAGAAGACCATCGCCGTCGTTGTCGACAGCGCGAAGGTCGGCAAGCCCGCCGCCAAGAAGGCTGCCAAGAAGGCGGACGAACCCAAGGAAGAGAAGGCTGAGAAGAAGCCCGCCGCTAAGAAGACGACCAAGAAGGCCGCTGAGGGCGAGGAGAAGGCCGAAAAGAAGCCCGCCGCCAAGAAGGCGACCAAAAAGGCTGCCGAGGGTGAAGAAAAGCCCACGAAGAAGCCCGCTGCAAAAAAGACGACCAAGAAGGCTGAATAAGCCAGAGATCGGGCAAAATAGAGAGAAAGAACAATCAACCACAAATGCTTTCATTTGTGGTTGATTGTATACATACCATAATTTTTAACAGGGTATGAACGAAACGGAGGTTACTACTATGAGTTTAGTCCCTTATGTCATTGAACAGACCAACCGCGGCGAGCGCTCTTACGATATTTTCTCCCGCCTGCTGGAGGATCGCATCATCTTCCTCGGCGAGGAGGTCAACGACACGACCGCGAGTCTGATCGTCTCCCAGCTCCTGTTTCTGGAAGCCAAGGATCCCGATAAGGACATTCAGCTCTACATCAACTCCCCCGGCGGCAGTGTGACGGCGGGCATGGCGATCTACGACACGATGCAGTATATCAAGTGCGACGTGTCCACGATCTGCGTCGGTATGGCGGCGAGCATGGGCGCGTTCCTGCTCTCCTCCGGTGCCAAGGGCAAGCGCATCGCGCTGCCGAATGCCGAGGTCATGATCCATCAGCCCTCCGCCGGTACGCAGGGCAAGGTCACCGATATGGAGATCGACGTGGAGCACTTCCTCAAGATCAAGCAGCGCATCAACAAGATCCTCGCCGAAAACACCGGTAAGACACCGGAGCAGATCAAAGCCGATTCCGAGCGCGACAACTGGATGAGCGCCGAGGAAGCCCAGGCATACGGTCTTGTGGATAAGGTCATCCATAAGAGATAAGGACAGTTTGGTATGAGTGAAGAGAAAAAAAGATCCATCTGCTGCTCGTTCTGCGGTAAGGCGGAGCGGGAAGTCCACCGTATGATCCAGGGCCCCGGTGCCGTTCGCATCTGCGACGAGTGCGTGCGGCTGTGCATGGACATTGTGGACGACGGCTACGAGGAGCGTCAGGAAGCGCTGGAGGCGCCGGATTCCATCCCCACTCCGCGCGAGATCCACGACGTGCTCGACGAGTATATCATCGGGCAGGAGGCGGCGAAGGTCGCGCTGTCCGTGTCCGTCTACAATCACTATAAGCGTATCTACTTCGGCGGCGGGGACGACGTCGAGCTGCAAAAGAGCAACATCCTGCTCCTCGGGCCCACCGGCTCGGGCAAGACGCTCTTTGCCCAGACGCTCGCGCGTATCCTGAAGGTGCCGTTTGCCATCGCGGACGCGACCACGCTCACAGAAGCGGGCTACGTTGGCGACGATGTGGAAAATATCCTCCTGCGCCTTTTGCAGGCGGCGGATTACGACGTGGAGCTTGCCGAGCGCGGCATCATCTACGTCGACGAGATCGACAAGATCGCCCGCAAGAGCGAGAACACTTCCATCACCCGCGACGTGTCGGGCGAGGGCGTGCAGCAGGCGCTGTTGAAGATCGTCGAGGGTACGGTCGCCAACGTCCCGCCGCAGGGTGGACGCAAGCACCCGCATCAGGAGTTCATCCAGATCGACACGCACAATATCCTCTTCATCTGCGGCGGCGCGTTCGAGGGTATCGAGAAGATCATCGAAAGCCGTCTCGACCGCAAGAGCATGGGCTTCGGTGCCGAGGTGAAGTCGAAGAAAGAAACCGACGAGAGTAAGATCCTGCGCGAGATCCAGCCGCACGACGTGTTGAAGTTCGGCATCATCCCCGAGCTGGTCGGCAGACTGCCCGTCATCACCGCACTCGACGCGCTGACAAGGGAAGATCTCGTCAAGATCCTCACCGAGCCGAAAAACGCGCTCGTCAAGCAGTATCAGAAGCTGCTGTCCTACGACGACGTGGAGCTTACCTTCGACAGGGAAGCGCTCGAAGCCGTCGCGGACAAGGCGATCGAGCGTAAGATCGGCGCCCGCGGCCTTCGCGCCGTAATGGAAGAGCTTTTGATGAACATCATGTACGAGATCCCGTCCGACCGCACGATCGAGCGTGTGGACATCGACCGCGCGTGCGTGGAGAGCAAGCAGCAGCCCAAGCTCGCGCACCGCACCATAGAGAAAGAAGCGGGGGAGAACGCCTCCGCATCATAAGAGAAATCAAGGAGAAACCATGGAACCTGTTACCCGAAACCTGCCGACCGTCGCGCTGCGCGGACTCACCGTGTTCCCCCGCATGAACACGAGCTTCGACGTCGAGCGCTCGATCTCCGTTGCTGCGCTCGAGCGTGCGATGGAGACGGAGCAGGAGATCTTTCTTGTCACGCAGCGCGAGATCGGCACGGAGCTTCCGGAGGAGAAAGACCTCTACGAGATCGGCACCGTCTCCCGCGTGACGCAGATCTTGCGTGTGTCTGAGCATACCCTCCGTGTGATGATGGAGGGTGTCAGCCGCGCAAAGCTCCGCCGCCTTTGGCAGCGTGAGCCGTTTTTGCAGGCGCAGGTCGAGCTGATCGATGAAGTGCAGAGCACGCGCCGCGGCACGCGCACGGAGGCGCTTATGCGCCAGACCTACACGAATTTTGCCGAATATGCGGAGCTGACGCAAAAGCTCCCCGACGAGGTCTATGCGACCATCATGGAAACGGACGATCCCGGCTATCTTGCGGACTTTATTGCCCAGCAGATCAACCTCCGCTATCAGGACAAGCAGCTTATTCTCGATGAGCTGCAGCCGCTGTCCCGTCTGCGCCGCATGAACGAGATGCTCGTGCGCGAGGTGGACGTTATCGGCATGGAGCAGGAGATCGAGGGCAAGGTGCGCTCCCGCGTCGGACAAATTCAAAGGGACTTCGTCCTGCGCGAGCAGATCAAGGTGCTTCAGCACGAGATCGGCGAGGGCGACACCGACGAGGAGCTGGACGGATACCGCGAGCGCATCAAAGCGGCAAAACTGACCGAAGAGATCGAAAAGAAGCTCCTCAAGGACGTTGACCGCCTGAGCAAGCAGCCGTTTGGCTCGGCGGAAGCATCGGTACTGCGCAACTACCTCGATACCGTGCTGGAAATGCCGTGGGGCGTCGAGACAAAGGAGCGCGCGAGCGTCGCACAGGCGAAAAAGATCCTCGATCAGGATCACTTCGGACTGGAGAAGGTCAAAGAGCGCATTTTGGAATTCATCGCCGTCCGTCAGCTCAATCCGCAGGCAAAGGGACAGATCTTGTGTCTGGTCGGACCTCCGGGCGTCGGCAAGACCTCCATTGCGCTGTCCGTTGCCCGCGCAACGAACCGCAAGGTCGCGCGTCTTTCACTCGGCGGCGTGCGCGACGAGGCGGATATCCGCGGTCACCGCAAGACCTACATCGGCGCGATGCCCGGCCGCATCGTCGAGGGTATTTCCCGTGCCGGCGCGATGAATCCGCTGCTCGTGCTCGACGAGATCGACAAGCTCTCCGTCGACGCGCACGGCGATCCCGCCTCCGCGCTGCTGGAGGTGCTTGACAGCGAGCAGAACAACTCGTTCCGCGACCACTATCTGGAAATTCCGGTCGATTTGAGCCGTGTCATGTTCATCATGACCGCCAACACGACCGACACCATTCCGCGCCCGCTGCTCGACCGCATGGAGCTCATCGAGCTGCCGAGCTATACGGACGAGGAGAAGGTGCAGATCGCGCTTCGCCATCTGCTGCCCAAGCAGAAAGAGACGCACGGTATCGGAAAAACCGCGCTGCGCCTCGACGAAGCGGCGCTTCGCAGCGTGATCTCGCTCTACACGAGAGAGAGCGGTGTGCGTCAGTTGGAGCGCCAGCTTGCGAAGCTCTGCCGCAAGGCGGCGATGACTTTCGCAACAAGCTCTGTAAAGCGAGTTACCATTACAGTAAATAACCTCAAAGATTACCTCGGCACGCCGCGCTACACGCGCGAAAAGACGAGCGATAAGGACCTTGTCGGCATCGTGAACGGCCTTGCGTGGACAGAGGTCGGCGGCGAGATCCTGCCGGTCGAAGTGAGCGTCATGGAGGGCACGGGCAAGTTGGAACTGACCGGTAACCTCGGCGACGTGATGCAGGAATCCTGCCGTGCCGCCGTGTCCTGCCTGCGCGCCCGCGCATCCGAGCTCGGTATTCCGACCGATTTCTACAAGACCCGCGACATCCATATCCATTTCCCGGAGGGTGCGGTACCCAAGGATGGGCCGAGCGCGGGCATCGCCATCGCCACGGCGACGCTCTCGGCGCTCACGAACCGCCCCGTGCGCCACGACATCGCCATGACGGGGGAGATCACCCTGCGCGGTAGAGTCATGCCCATCGGGGGACTGCGGGAAAAGACGATGGCGGCGCTGCGCGCCAAGCTCCACACCGTCATTCTCCCAAAGGAGAACGAAAAAGACCTCGACGAGATCGACCAGAGCGTGCGCGAAAAGCTGCACTTCATTCCGGTCGAGACCGTGGATGCGGTGTTTGCCGAAGCCCTGCGCTATGACGAGAAACACTGCGTGGGCGGCGGGCGTGATCTTGCCTTTATCCCCAATGCGGACGGCGGCGTCGGCACGGCGCTGCGCGTATAGGAGGGGGAAGATGGCGATCAACTTCAACAAGGCGGAATTCGTGCTCTCCGCCGCCGCGCCCGGTCAGTTCGTGCGCGACGGGCTGCACCAGCTCGCCTTTGCCGGCCGCTCGAACGTGGGCAAGTCCTCGGTCATCAACCGCCTGGTGAACCGCAAAAACTTTGCCCGCGTCGGCGCTTCACCCGGAAAGACCACGCAGATCAACTACTTTAAGATCGACAACAAGCTCTACCTCGTCGATCTCCCGGGCTACGGCTACGCCAAGGTCTCCAAGGCGGAGCGTGACCGCTGGGGCAAGCTCATGGAAAACTACTTCCAAAGCGCGGGGCTCATCAGCCTCGGCGTTCTCATCGTGGACGCGCGGCATAAGCCCACGGCGGACGACGTGACGATGCACGATTATTTCGTGCAGACGCTTTGCCCGGTCGTGATCGTCGCCAACAAGCTCGACAAGCTCAAAAAGAGTGAGATCGAGCCGAGCCTTGCGCTCATTCGCGAGACGCTCAGCCTCCGCGACGACGAGATCGTTGTGCCGTTTTCCGCCGAGCGCGGCGACGGGAAGGAGCAGCTTTTGGGCTTGCTGCGTAAATTCTGCGAATAAAGAAACGGGAGGAGGCTACTTCTCCCATTTTTTTCGTAAAAAATTTCTCCGCTGCTCTATGCAAACGGAGAAAAAAGCGGTAAAATGTAATCGTGAAAATTCGGGCTGTGCGCCAGGGGAGAGAAAGAAAATGTCTGAACTGAAATATAAGCGGGTTTTACTCAAGATCAGCGGCGAGGCGCTTGCGGGCGACAAGCACTTCGGCTTCGATTTTGACGTGGTGTCCAAGGTCTGTGACGTCATCAAGCAGTGCAGCGAGATGGGCACCCAGATCGGCGTCGTCATCGGCGGCGGTAACTTCTGGCGCGGCGTGAAAAATGGCGAGGGCTACATCGAGCGCACGCGTGCCGACCACATGGGTATGCTCGCTACCGCGATGAACTGTATGGCAGTCGCCGACGTGCTGCAGCAAAAGGGCGTGGACGTCCGCATTCAGACCGCGCTGGAGATCAAAGAAGTCGCAGAGCCTTATATCCGCGCCCGTGCCATCCGCCATATGGAAAAGGGCCGCGTGGTGCTCTTCGGCTGCGGCATCGGCTCTCCGTTCTTCTCCACCGACACGGCGGCTGTCCTGCGCGCGGCGGAGATCGGTGCGGATGTCATCCTGCTCGCCAAGAATATCGACGGCGTGTACGATGCCGATCCCGCCAAGGTGGCCAGCGCCAAGAAGTACGACGCGATCTCCTATGAGGACGTGCTCGCGCAGCATCTTGCTGTCATGGACACCACGGCGACCAGTCTCTCGATGGATAACCACATTCCCGTCCTTGTCTTCGCGCTCAAGGATCCCGAGAATATCATCCGCGCGGTCAAGGGTGAAAAGGTCGGCACGGTCGTCGGCGCAAACGACTAAGAACAGCAAAAAAGAGGAGCGAATGCTCCTCTTTTTTTATCTGTTTTTACATTCTCGCAGCGGCGTAGCTGCTCAGCCAGTCCCACACGACACGAAGCTGCTCAGTTGTGGCAAACAGATATGCCATGATAAACACGAACCACAGACGGCGCTCATTCTCTTCGTTTTTAGAAAGAAATGTACAATAGGAAAAATAGATAACGACATCAAGAGCGAGAACAGTAAGAAAAACGTTGATAAAGCCCTGTTCACCCATTTCGGCCGCGCCGGTAAAGAGGGAAAGGAGCGAATAGTATAAAAACGTGACGGTGAACGGCCACTTGAGCTTGTGCCAGTCGTGGATGCGCTGCTGTTTTTTTGCCATAGTGTTTCTCCTTGTGTTTGTTGCTTTTAGTATAGCGCTCTTTGCCGCAAATTGCAAGCACCGCGCTTGCAAAGCATGGCGCGCGGTGATAAACTGACGAAAAGAGGTGAGGGCATTGTTTGACACGCTCATCAAAAACGCGCGCGTGATCGACGGCAGCGGAAGCCCCGCTTTTCCCGCCGACGTTGCCATAGAGAACGGCGTCATCGCCGCAGTCGGGCAGCTTGGGGACGCCTCGGCGTTCGAGACGGTCGACGCGCGCGGACGCTTCTTAACGCCCGGGTTTATCGACATTCACCGCCACGCGGACGCGGCGGTTTTTCGCGGCGGCTTCGGAAAAGCGGAGCTTTCGCAGGGCCTCACGACGATCCTCAGCGGCAACTGCGGTCTGTCCCTTGCGCCGATCGGCGGCGCACACGCGGAGGAGACGGTGCGGTATCTCGCACCTATCACGGGGGAGATCCCGCCGGAGCTGCGATTCGACTCTCTCAAGGCGTACTTTGCCGCGGCGCAGCAGCGCCCGCTGCCGCTCAATACCGGTATGCTCATCGGCATGGGGACGCTGCGCACGTTTGTCGCGGGTTTTGCCGCGGGCGATCTTGATCTTTTTCAGGAGCGCGCGCTGCACTACCATCTGGAGGCCGCCCTTGCCGACGGTGCGCTCGGCGTGTCGCTCGGCCTCGGCTACGCGCCGGAGATCTTCTATTCGACGGACGGACTCATCCGTGCGCTCGCGCCGCTCCATCAAAGCGGCATCCCGCTCTGCGTCCATATGCGCCAGGAGGGGGACGGCGTGGTCGATGCGCTGCGCGAGATGATCGAGGTCGCCAAAGCGCTCAAAACGCCGCTGCAAATCAGCCACTTGAAAGCCATCGGCAAGCGAAACTGGCGAAAAGCCGTGCCGGAAATGCTCGCGCTCATCGAGCGGGCAAGGGACGATGGCGTCGATGTGATGTGCGACGTGTACCCCTACACCGCGGGCTCGACACAGCTCCTCCACGTCCTGCCGCCGGAATTTCAGGAGGACGGCCAGCTCCTGCGTGCCCTGCGTGACAAAAGCGCACGCGCGGAAATGCGCGCGCGGATGGAAACGGGGCGCGATTTTGAGAACATCACCGACCTCGTCGGCTTTGAAAACGTCATCGCCACGGGCCTGCGCCGCGCGAAGAACAGACCGTTTGAGGGCAAGTCGATCGCCGAGATCGCGCACTTGCGGAAAAGCGACCCTTATGACGCGCTCTTTGACTTGCTCGCGTCCGAGGATTGCACACCCACGATGATCGACTTTATCACGCACGGAGACGACATTCGCGAGATCCTTACAAAGCCGTACAGCGGCGTCATCTCCGATGCGACGTATCCATCAGCGGGAAAGTGCCATCCGCGCGTGTACGGAGCATTTGCAAGGCTGATCGAGCAATATGTTGTAAAGGAAAAGCACCTGACACTGGAACAGGCGGTGCACAAGGTCACGATGCAGCCGGCGGAGCGCTTTGGACTCAAGTACAAGGGCAGAATTGCCATCGACGCGGACGCCGATCTGCTGCTGTTCGATCCTGCGAACATCCACGAGCGGGGGACGTATCAATCGCCGGACAAGATGGCGGAGGGTTTTGACTATGTGTTCGTAAACGGTGAGGCCGCCATCGCGGAGGGAAAGCTGACCGGAACGTGTAACGGCGGGATTTTGCGCCCAGATGTCGGGGAAGAAATGTACTAAAAAAGCGGGTTCGGATGAACCCGCTTTTTTCTTGTAATTCCCAATTACTTGTGGTAAACTGTATTTTGATATAATAGGTTTAGTATGAGTATTTCCGACCACAAGGAGGAAGCTATATGCGTATCGTGGTACTCGCCGGAGGCTTGAGCATGGAGCGCAACGTGTCGCTCTCGAGCGGCAATAAAATCTGCAGGGCGCTCCGCTCTCTCGGACACGAGGCGATTCTGGTGGATATGTTCCTGGGGCTGGAGCAGTACACCGGCAAACTGGACGATATTTTCACGGTTAAAGACGGTTTTTGCGGCGACTTTTCCGTCAAGGAGGCCGAACCCGACCTCGCCGCCGTGCGCGCGCAGCGCGCGGACAAGAGTAAGAGCCTCTTCGGAAAGGACGTGCTGACCGTCTGCGCGATGGCGGACGTCGTGTTCCTCGCGCTGCACGGAACGTGCGGGGAGGATGGCCGCGTGCAGGCAACATTCGACCTGCTCGGCATCCCGTATACCGGCGCGGGGTATTTGAGCTCTGCCGTCGCGATGGATAAGGACCTCACCAAGCGCCTCGTGGCGGACTACGTCATCACGCCCAAGTGGCGCACGGTGCACTACACAGTATCGGACATTGACCGCCTCGTGGGGGAGACGAAGCTGCCCTGCGTCGTCAAGCCCATCGACAGCGGCTCGTCCATCGGCGTGTCCATCGCGCACAGCGCCGGGGAGCTGCGCGAGGCGCTGACGTTGTGCCATAAGTACGGCGGAAGAGCCATATTGGAGGAGTACATCGAGGGGCGCGAAATTCAGGTCGGCATCCTTGCCGGCAAGGCGCTGCCGAGCATCGAGATCATTCCCAAGCAGGGCTTTTACGATTACGCGCACAAGTATCAGCTCGGCGCGGCAGAGGAGATCTGCCCGTCCCCGATCCCCGAGGAGTGGGAGCAGCGCGTGCGCAGCGCGACTGAGACGGTCTATCGGCTGCTGGGACTCTCTGTCTACGCCCGCGCGGATTTCGTCGTGACCGACGACGGCACGCCGTATTTCCTGGAGATCAACACGCTCCCCGGCATGACGCCGACCTCGCTCGTGCCGCAGGAGGCGGCGGCGATCGGCATGAGCTACGAGGAGCTGTGCCAGACCATCGTCAACGAATCCGTCAAAGAGGACAGGGGAGTATAAGATGCAGAACATCACCGTAAAGGAACTCTTAACCGCCGTGCACGGCACGCTGCTCTCCGGCAGCGAAGAGACCGTCATCGGCGCGATCAATACCGACAGCCGCAAGGCATCCGCGGGCGAGGTGTTCATTCCGCTCGTCGGCGAACGCTTTGACGGGCACGACTATATCGACTCCGCGCTCCAAAACGGCGCGGCGGGCTGCCTTTGTGCGCGTGTGCCACAGACGCTTGCGGACGGGAGGTTCTACATTCAGGTTGCCGACACCACGCTCGCGCTCAAGGACTTAGCCTCGTGGTATCGCGGAAAATTCGATCTCCCCGTCGTGCAGATCACGGGCAGCGTCGGCAAGACGACGACGAAAGAGATGATCGCCTCCGTTGTCGCGCAGCATTTTGTGACGCTCAAGACCGCGGAGAATTTCAACAACGAGATCGGCACACCCCAGACGCTTTTGCAGCTCTCAAGCGAGCATCAGGCGGCGGTCATTGAGACCGGCATGGATCGCGCGGGACAAATTCGCTATTTGGGCGAGATGGTGCGTCCCGACATCGCGGTCATCACCAACGTCGGCGACGCGCACATCGAGTATCTCGGCTCGCGCGAAAATATCCTCAAGGCGAAGTGCGAGATCTTTGACAACCTCGCACCCGACGGCGTGGCGATCCTCAACGGCGACGACGCGCTTTTGAACACCGTCCGCTATCCACAGCGCATCGTCCGCTGCGGCGAAAGCGAGCACTGCGACGTGCGTGTGAGCGACATCGCCGATCACGGCATGGATGGCATCACCTGCACGGTCACGACGAAAAAAGACCGCTACGAGCTCTCCGTGCCCGCACCGGGCAAGCACATGATCTACGCCGTCTCCATGGCGGTCGCGGACGGCGCGGAGCTGGGCATGGGGAAAGACGAGATCGTGCGCGGCGTGCGCTTCTCCGCGCCGGGGCGCTCGCG
>JAZLIU010000019.1:0-3766 GCA_045617565.1 Oscillospiraceae bacterium | reverse complement strand
ATCTCGTCGAAAAATACGCCGACGTTGACCGCAGCGGTCATGCAGGGCACACCCGCGGCGATCCTTTCAAAAAACGCCTCCGGCGGCATATCCGCGCGATCCGGCGTGTCAAGCATCGTTCTGTTATCCATCCGGAACGAGAGCGGCAGCACCGTCAGATCAAGGTCTTTCACCTCGTCTGCGTTCAGGTCGCAGCAGCTATCGGTCATTATCACAAAATCACGCATTTGCGATCTCCTTTGTACGCAATATCGTTATGGCAGTCATTTGATCCATGAAATAAAGTCAACGCCGAGTGCTACCGCTGCGTTGCGAAGAAGAACAAGCCGACGCCGCCGGTGCCGATGTGCGAACCGACGACCGGGCCGACGAAGCCGTTGGGTGTCTCCTTCACCCCGAAGCGCTCGCGCACGAGCTGACCTAAAAGCTCCGCCTGTTCCACGTCGCCGGTGTGGGCGAGAAAGACGGTCTGCTTTTCAATGTCGATGCCGGTCTTTTCAACGTAGTCGAGCAGCACACTCAGCGCAGCCTTCATGCCGCGCACCTTGCCCGCAGCCTCGAGGTGCCCCTCCTCGTCGATGTGCAGCACGGGCTTGACATGGAGCATCGTGCCCACCGTCGCCGCTGCCGCATTGATGCGTCCGGTGCGCTTTAGGTGGTTGAGGTCGGCGAGAACGAACCAGTGCGCCATGTGCTTCGCGCCCTCGCGCGCGAACTCCGCGACCTCCTCGAGCGTTTTGCCCTTGTGCTTTTCCTGCACGGCGGCGTACACCAGCATGCCCTGCCCACGCGAGCCGGAGAGCGAGTCCACCACCATGATCTTCGCGTCGGGATAGCTCTCGATCAAATCTTTTGCCGCGATGCACGCGGACTGGTACATGGTGGAAAGCGCGGCGGCAAAGCTGATGAACAGCACGTCCTTGCCCGCGTCCAGCGCTGTTTTCATCAGCTCGGCGTACTCGCCAACGCCGGAGGCGGCTGTCGTACAGTTTTCGCCTGCGGCAATCCGCTCAAAAAACTCCGCCGGACTCATATCCGCGTGGTCGGGGGTGTCGCGCATCGTTCTGCCGCCCATCGTAAAGGAAATGGGCAGCACGCTGACGCCGAGCTGGCGCACCTCGTCTGCGGTCAGGTCGCAGCAGCTGTCCGTCATAATTGCAAAATCACGCATAGGGGTTCTCCTCGTTGCATTCGTTGTGTTCAATATACTGCCAATTATACAGCATTTTTGTCGAAATGTGTAAAGAAAATATAAATTCCTGCTATTTCCCGACGCAAAAACGCTCGAAAATGCGCGCGACCATGTCCTCGCGGGCGGTGCGCCCCGTCAGTTCACCGAGCGCGTTCATCGCGGTTTCCGCTTCCGTGAGCACCACGTCAGGCGTCATACCGGAGACGAGTGCGCCCTTCGCCGCGCGCACCGAGGTGAGCGCACGCTGTACGGCATCTTTCTGCCGCGCGTTGGTCAGAAGCGTCCCCTCCGGTACGTCGCCGTGCGGGAAGATCGCCGCGATCGCCGATTCCAGCGCGTCCAGTCCCTCGCCGGTGAGCGCGGAAAGCGCGACGGTGGGCGGTGCATTCTGCCCGATGATACCGAGGGAAACGGCATTTTTCGTCAGGTCTTTCTTCGTCTGCACGAAGACCCACGGCTTGCCGCTGCCTTGCGCGAGGCGCAGGATCGCCGCATCCTCATCCGTCGGCTTTCGGCTGCCGTCCACGAGTGCGAGCACCAGATCGGCCTGTTCCACCGCCCGGCGCGAGCGTTCCACGCCGATCTTTTCCACGGTGTCGTCCGTTTCACGGATGCCCGCCGTGTCAATGAGGCGCAGCAGCACGCCGCCGACGACGGCTTTTTCTTCCACGGTGTCGCGCGTCGTGCCCGCGATGTCGGTGACGATGGCGCGGTCGAAGCCCACGAGCGCGTTCAAAAGTGAGCTTTTGCCCGCGTTCGGCGCGCCGACGATGGCAGTCGCGGCACCGGACTTCAGAATGCGTCCGCGGTCATAGGTCGCAAGCAGGCGGGTAAGCGCCGTCTCCGTCTCCGCGAGGGCGGCTTCCGTCTGCCCGCGCGTCAAATCTTCGATGTCCTCGTCGGGGTAGTCCACCACGGCGTAAAACCGGCTGGTGATGTCCAGCAGCGCGTCATAGCTTTTGCCGACGAGCCGACTGAGTGCACCGTCCATCTGAAGCGCGGCGTTGCGCGCCGCCTCCGCCGTCTCGGCGTCGATGAGGTCGATGACCGCCTCGGCTTCGGTGAGGTCCATACGACCATTCAAAAAGGCGCGTTTGGTAAACTCTCCGGCTTTCGCCTGCCGCGCACCGGCGGCAAAGCAAGCGGCGAGCACCTCGTTCAAGACGACCGGCGAGCCGTGACAGTGCAGTTCGGCGCTCTCCTCGCCCGTGTAGCTATGCTGCGCGGAAAAGCGCACGGCGAGCGCGTGGTCGAGCACGATGCCATCGTTATTATGTACGGTGCCGTAAACCATCCGGCGCGGCGGCAGATTCTCCACGAGTTGCCCATTCGCGGGAGTAAAGAGCGCGGAGAGAATTTTCACGCTCTCATCTCCACTGATGCGGACGATGCCGACGGCAGAGGCTTTCTGCGCCGTGGCAATGGCGGCAATGGTGTCCATCTTCGCGCTCCTTTCGTAAAAAACTGAAATGATTATAGCACAGGCATTCCCAAAAAGCTACGGAAAATTAACAAGGGACAGGCAAACGCCTGTCCCCTGCGGGTTCTTTCTTACTGTTCCTGTGCGGCGGCCTGCTGCGCCTCGATGTCCGCAAGAGCGTCCTTGCGGGAGAGGTTCCAGCGGCCCTTTTCGTCGATCTCCATGAACTTGACCCAGATCATGTCGCCGACGGTGACCACGTCCTCGACCTTTTCCACGCGCTTCTTATCGAGCTTGGAGATGTGGACAAGACCGTCCTTGCCCGGGGCGATCTCGACGAACGCACCGAACTGCATCAGACGCACGACGCGGCCGTAGTACAGCTTGCCGCCCCCGGGCACGAACACGATATCGTCGATGCACTTCTTGGCGGCGTCGCACGCGGCGGCATCGGCAGAGGCGATGTGGATGGTGCCGTCGTCGTCGATGTCGACCTTGGCGCCAGGATCGGCAACAATCTTCTGAATGACGCTGCCGCCCTTGCCGATGACCTCGCGGATCTTATCGGGGTCGATGTGCATGGTGATCATCTTGGGTGCGTACTTGCTGACCTCTGCGCGCGGCTCGGCGATGACGGGCAGCATGATCTGATCGAGGATCTGCACGCGCGCGTCATAGGTGATCTCGAGCGCGTTTTTGATGATCGCCATGGTCAGACCGTCGTTCTTGAGGTCCATCTGAATGGCGGTGATGCCCTTCTTCGTGCCGGCGACCTTGAAGTCCATCTCGCCGTGGAAGTCCTCAACGCCCTGAATGTCGATAAAGGTGGTAAAATCGTCGCCGTCCTGAATGAGACCGCAGGAAATGCCGGCGACGGGCGCCTTGATGGGCACGCCCGCGTCCATAAGGGCGAGGGTGGAGCCGCAGATGGAGCCCTGAGAGGTGGAGCCGTTGGAAGAAACGACCTCGCTGACGACGCGGATGGCATAGGGGAACTCCTCCTCGGAGGGGATGACGGCTTCAAGCGCCTTCTCAACGAGGGCGCCGTGACCGTACTCGCGGCGGCCGGTGCAGCGGGCGGCACGTGCCTCACCGCAGGAATAGGGGGGGATATTGTAGTGGTGGATGAAGCGCTTCTCTTCCTCTTCCCAGAT
>JAZLIU010000018.1:0-2463 GCA_045617565.1 Oscillospiraceae bacterium | reverse complement strand
GTATTTTTCGTTTCTTCGCTCCAGCGGCGCGTCAGGCGGCGGAGCTTTCCATAGCCGACGCCCTGCACCGTGAGAAACATCGCTACGCCCGCAAGCCACGCCCAAAACAGCACTGCGGAAACCTCGACCATGCGGCGCACCGGCTGCGGCGCAACGCCGCCGTCCGTGACCGGCGTCACGCTTGAAAGCGCGGGCGTTATCTCCTCCGGAATGAAAACGTCCTTATGGACGATCTTCGGTGCGACGGCCTGCTTGTCCGGCCAGACCATCACGTGCTCGCTCGGCGGCGTGATCTGCACGGGCGCGTTCGCGCCCGTATAGACGGGCAACGGCACGAGCGCCACCGCCAGCACCAGCCACAGCCAGTACCGCGCTTTCGCTGCGAAGCGCTTTTGCAGCGCGGGGCGCAGCATGAGCGTCAGCGCGATCACCGCGCCAACAAGGACGGAGGTCTTCGCCAAATGAAGAAGGAAGTGTTCCATGTCGTCCTCCTTACTTGCTCAGCTCGTCGTGATAGCGGCGCAGCGCGTCGATCTCGCTCTGCTCGAGCGGCTTTTCCGCGCACAGCGCCGCGACAAAGTGCGTCACCGAGCCGTCATAGAGCCTGCCGAGCGTCTCGCGGCTGTCGTACTTCATGTAGTCCTCGCGCTCGACGAGCGCGATGTAGAGATTGCCGCGCCCCTCGCGGCGGGCGGAAAGATACCCCTTGTCGCAAAGGCGCGTCAAGTAGGTGTTGATCGTGTTCGCCGTCCAGTTGTGGGGCGCGAGCGCGCTTTCGATGTCGCCGCGGGCGACCTCGCCGCCGTGCGCCCAGATCGAGAGCATCACCGCAAGCTCCGCGTCGCTCAGGCGTTTTTTCTCATCCATAACAGTCCCCTCCCGAAAAAGTGTTTCCAAAATCTACTACAAATGTCGTTGGTTTATTTATACTACACTTGTCGTAGATTGTCAAGCAGCAGTTTTCACAAGATGGGACTGCCCGCATATCATGCAGTGAGCCCTCACGCAACAACGGGCTCAGAAAGGGTTATGTTCCATTGGGCATTACGAACTCCAATAAAACCGTAAGCGCCGAGCGCATCGACTGCGGCGGCACTTTTCGCATAAAGCTTTCGCTCGCTGCCGAGCCGGACATCAAGCGCAACCCCGCCGACATCGTGCTGATCCTCGACCGTTCCCGCAGCATGGCGGGCAGTCCGCTTATGAACCTCAAGCACGGCGCGAAGAAATTCATCGACATCATCGACAAGTCCACCGACGGTGCGCCGGACGGCGAGATCGGCAACGGCAGCCGCATCGCCGTTGTGAGCTTTTCCGGCACCGCGACGAAAGACACGCAGCTCATCACCGACGTTGCCGACCTCAAGGATGCCGTCGATGCTTTGTCAGCGAGCGCTTTCACCAACCACGCGGACGCTTTCACCAAGGCTTCTGAGCTGCTCGCCAATCCCTCCGGCAACAAGAAGGTCATGGTCATGTTCACCGACGGCATGACCACCGCCGGTCCTGACGCCGCGCCCATCGCGGCGGCTGCCAAAGCCATGGGCGTTATCATCTACGTCATCGGTCTTCGCGGCGACGAGGGACTTGACGAACAGGCGCTGCGCTGCTGGGCGTCCGACCCCGATTCGTCGTACGTCGTCATCACGCCCGACGACGAAGAGCTGGAAAAGGTCTTTGAGAATCTTGCCAGAAACATCTCCAAGCCCGGTGCGACCGACATCGACATCCGCGATACGATCGACCCTTGCTTCCGCATTCTCTCGCTCTCCACGCCCACCCGGGGCACCGCAAGTCTTATGGACGCAACGTCCCTGCGCTGGTGCATCAGCGAGCTGGGCGCGGTCGAGAGCGAGGGCGCGTCGCTGGAATTCACCGTGCAGCACGTCGGCCCCTGCTCCGGCTCGATCGAGGTCAACACGGACATCCGCTACCGCGACAATGAGGGCAACGAGGTTTGCTTCCCCTCCCCCTCCGTCTATGTGGACTGCGGCGTCGACGTTCTGCCGGAGGCCTGTCCGGAGCCTGTCGACCTTACCGTCACGGGCTGCGACGGCACTATTGTGTTCGACGCGGGCGAGCTGACCATGGAGTCGCTCGGGCGCATCGTGGAGGTGGACGTCACGCTGCGAAACGTCTGCCCCAACCGGCGCGTCGCACTTGCCGCCATCCTCACGGAGGTCGACGATGAGGGCGACGAGCACGAGCGCGGCATGAAGATCATGACCATTCCGGCGCACACCGCCGAGCGCTGCCGCGACGTTGCCGTGCGCTGCATCAAGTTCATTCTCCCGCAGAACCTTGACGGCTGCGGAGAACCCGTCGCCATGTGCCAGCCCCGCGACCTCCGCGTGCGTTTCCTTTCGCACTATATCGCCGGAGGCTTCACCTGCTGCGAGGAAGAAGTGTCCTGAGCGAACACACCTGACGCTATGATTCAGGCAGTGGACTACCAACAGCGCG
>JAZLIU010000017.1:0-4472 GCA_045617565.1 Oscillospiraceae bacterium | reverse complement strand
TTGCGCGAGAACGACCTTTCCGAGCGGCACGCAAGGGCGCTGCTGCGCCTTGCGGACGGGGAGGAGCGGCTCGCGGCGCTCAGGACGATCATCGCGCGGGGGATGACCGTCGCGCAGACCGAGGAGTACATCGAAACGCTGCTCCAAAAGAGCGCCGTCACGCCGCCGCCGCGTAAACCCACTTACATCATCAAGGATGTGCGCATTTTCCTCAACAGCGTACACCGCCAGCTTGCTATCATGCAGCGCGCGGGCGTTGCCGCCAATGCCGAGCGCGAGGACACGGACGAGGAGATCCGCCTCGTCATCCGCATCCCACGCGGCAAAAATGTTTCCAAAATGTAGTGCTTTTTCCGAATAGGCGTGATATAATACCCTATCAAAGCGAATACACGATAAGCAACGGCTTGTTTGGAGAAAAATTATGGAAGATCAGAAGCCCGTGGAGCAGTTCCCCGAGGGGGGAAAACACCTGAAAATCGGCAGGACGCCGCTCATCGCGGCGGCCTGTGTTGTCGGCGTACTCATCGTCGGCTTTGCCGCGGCGTGTGTGATGGCGGCAACGTCCACGACGATCCTGCGCGGCGTCGATGCGTTCGGCATCGACTTCGGCGGTATGACGGTCGACGAAGCGGCGCGCACACTGGAGACCGACATCGTACAGGGCGACGGCGCGGGCGCGCGGTTCCGCGTGGACGAGTGGCACAAGGTGTTCAAAAGCTACGAGGAGCTCGGCATGACGCTCGACTGCACCGCGACCGCGCGTGCGCTCTACGCCTACGGGCGCGGGGGCAACGCCCTGCAAAACGGCTGGCGATATCTCTTTGCCCGCGGCGCACGGATCACGCCCGTGTGGAACATTGACGAAGCGCAGATGGAAAGGGCGGCCCGCGAGATAGCGGATGAACTGACCTTTGACCCCGTGGATTTCTCGTACACCGTGGACGAAACGGGCCTGTACGCCGTCAAGCCCTGCGACGGGCAGACGCTTACGGCGGACGCGGTGATCGAGGCGTGCGAAACGAAGCTTTGCACCGGCAAGGGATTCCGTTGGGAGCTCGGCACCGACAGCCCATCTGTCGCGCCGGAAAAGGGCGATTACGCAGCTTATCTCAGAGAGCTTCAGCAGGAGTTCGCTCAGCCTTGCGCCAACGCGAGCTACGATAAGCAAACCGGCGGCATCCTGCCCGAAAAAGTCCACGCCGAATTCATCAGTCTTGACGATGCCGTTGCCAAAATGGACGCGGCGGTGGGCGGCGAGACGGTGCGTATCACGCGAAACGTGGAGTACCCTGCGGTCACGGCGGAGGAGCTGGAAAAAGTCCTCTTCCGCGACGTGATCGGCACCTACACCACGAAGGTCGGCGGCGTGGCGGGGCGGCACAAGAACGTCCAGCTCACCGCGAGCCGCATTGACGGCTTCGTGATGAACAGCGGCGAGAGCATCGTATACGGCGAGCTGACCACACCGTTCTCACTCGATAACGGCTATTTCCTCGCGCCCATGTACGTCAATGGCAAGACTGTGGACGGTGCGGGCGGCGGTGCGTGCCAGGCGAGCTCCACACTCTACGCCGCGTCGCTGCTGGCGGATCTTGAGATCGTGCAGCGCGTCAACCACGGCTACGCCTCCGATTATATCGGCCTGGGCCTTGACGCGACGGTCGCTTCGGGCGGGCCGGAGCTGGAGATCCGCAACAACACCGACTATCCCATCAAGGTGGTCGCCACGTTCTACACGCAAAACAAGAAGGATTACATCACCGTCAAGCTGCTCGGCACCAAGACGGACGACCATTATGTGAAGATCCGCACGGAAGTGCTCTCCACCACGCCGTTTGAGGAGGAGATCATCGAGACCGACGAGCTTGCCCCCGGCGAGCGCTTCGTCGAGCAGACCGCCTACACGGGCTACCTCGTTAAGACCTATCGCCAGCACTATGACGGCAGTGGAAATCTGCTCGATGAAGTGCCGGAGGCGACGAACAGATACCGCGCGCGCAACCGCATCGTCAAGGTCGGCAAGGCTGCCGAGCCGACGGCGACGCCGACGGAACCCGTGATCGCGCCGGGCGATCCCCTTGTGACGCCCGTTGAGCCGGGCGCGGGAGTGCCGGTCGAACCGCCCGCCGAGCCGATCGCCGAGCCGACCGACGCGGACAACCCGCCCGTCGTGACGGAGGAAACGGTATAAGAAAAAGGAAGCCTGCGGGCCAATGTCATTAAGTTAAGCGCTCTTCTTGTAATTGATTCCCTCAATACGCGACTTTCGACTGTTGAAAAGCGCCCAAATGGGGGAAATTACAAAGATTAAGAACCCACCGTAAAACGGTGGGTTCTTAACTTAATGACATTGGCCTGCGGGCTTCCTTTTTTTGCGCAAAAAAAACCGTGCGGCGCGCATCGGCTTTGTGCGCGCACACGGCAAAATGAGGGGAAAGACAAATCTTTTTCTGACAACACCGTAGCAAAAATGGGCAAAAAATGCAATGGAAAGTTCTGGCACGATTCTTGACGGATGTATGTCAAAAAATAAACGTCACCTTCGCAAAATTGAATCAAATCCTGCAAAACTTTCCCGAAAGCCCTTGCTTTTGTCGAATGGGCAGGGTATAATGACAGCAACAAAGCAAAGCAAATAAAGTTAATATAGAAAATAAAAATTGAGAGGAGCATTTTATCATGGCAAAGTTCAAAGTCTATTACACCATCGAGCTCAACCAGGTCGCGACCGACATCTTCGAGTCCAACGACTTCGAAGTGAAGGTCTGCAGCCACAATGACGAGGCCACCTATCTCAAGGAGCTCGCCGAGTTCCAGCCCGACGGCATCATGTGCCGCACCGAGCCCATCACCGCCAAGATGATGGACACCTGCACCAACCTCAAGGTCATCGGCAAGCAGGGCGCCGGCATCGACAACATCGACATGGACCACGCCTTCGCCAAGGACATCACCGTCGTCTACGCGCCCGCCGGCAACGCCAACGCCGTTGCGGAGCACGCCGTTTTCCTGATGCTCGCCTGCGCCAAGCGCTTCAACTATGTTGACAAGCAGTTCCGCGGCGGCAACTTCCTCGTCCGCATGGGCATGGAGAACACCTATGAGCTCGGCGGCAAGACCCTCGGCATGATCGGCTGCGGCCGTATCTCCCAGCTCGCCATGCAGAAGTGCAAGTACGGCTTCGGCATGAAGGTCATCGGCTACGATCCGTACCTCACGCAGGACAAGATCGGCGATCTGTGCGAGCTCAAGGCGACCGCCAAGGAAGTCTGGGAGCAGGCTGACTTCGTCTCCGTCCACCTCCCCGTCGTCGACTCCACCAAGTATTCCATCGGCCGTGAGCAGTTCGGCTGGATGAAGCCCACCGCTTCCTTCATCAACTGCGCGCGCGGCGCTCTCATCCGTGAGAACGAGATGATCGAGTGCCTGAAGGACGGCACCCTCTTCCAGGCCGGTCTCGACGTGTTTGACTCTGAGCCCATCAAGGAAGAGTCCCGCGAGCTGTTCGATCTCGACAACTGCATCATGACCCCGCACATGGCAGCCACCACCGAGCAGTCCGTCATCAACTGCTGCACCAGCGTTGCCGAGGACATCGTCGCCGTCTGCAAGGGCGAGGAGCCCAAGGTCAAGGCGCAGAAGCCCAAGTTCTAAGATAATTTCAAAGAAAGAGTCCGAAAGGGCTCTTTCTTTTTGAAAAGCCCGCCGCGGCGTTTGCGGAGCGAAGCGGCCTTGTGCAAAAGGCACACAAAGAGAGGGAAAATTTTTGTTCACTTTTTTCCGCAAAATGGTCGACAAATAATCCGGGTTTGATATAATACTATTGTATAACAGCCGCGGACAGCGTCCGGGCATAATATTGGGAGGAATACAAAAATGGCAATTCAGATCGGTATCAACGGGTTTGGCCGCATCGGCCGCATTTTGCTGCGTATCATGAGCGAGCAGAGCGACGTGTTTGACGTGCGCGCGATCAACCTGCGCAAGGCGGACCTTCCGCAGATGGTTTATTTTGCCAAGTATGACACCGTGTTCGGCCGCTTCAACGGCACGGTCGAGACCGACGGCGAGCATCTGATCGTCAACGGCAAGAAGATCACCGTGTTCAGCGAGTCCGACGCCAACCTCATCAAGTGGAGCGACGCGGGCGCTGACTACGTTGTGGACACCACGGGCGTTTACGTCACCTCCGAAGCGGCTTCCGCCCACTTTGCCGGCGGCGCGAAGAAGGTCGTCATTTCCGCTCCCGCCAAGGACGACACCCCGATGTTCGTCATGGGCGTCAACCAGGAGATGTACAACAAGGAGATGAAGATCGTCTCCAACGCCTCCTGCACCACCAACTGTCTGGCTCCCGTCGCCAAGGTCCTCAACGACACCTTCGGCATCAAGGAGGGCCTCATGACCACCGTCCACTCCATCACCGGCAGCCAGAAGACCGTGGACGGCACCTCCAAGAAGGACTGGAG
>JAZLIU010000016.1:0-6327 GCA_045617565.1 Oscillospiraceae bacterium | reverse complement strand
AACGAATTCGTCACCATCATCAAGGAATCCTCCGTGTGCTACACCATCGGCGTGCAGGACATCATGTATGCCGTGTCCTCCGTCAAGGGCGCGACCTTCTCCATCGGCGAGCCGCTGATCGTGGCGACCTGCGTGTACTTCTGCCTGACGTTCCCGACGAGCAAGATCATCGCCTACTTTGAGCGCAAGATGAGCGTCGGCGATCGCCGCAACGGCAATGAAAGCCGCGTGAGCAAGCGCGCGCCGCAAAAGGCGCAGCAGGTTACCGATGAGCACGAGCGCATGGCGAAATGATAAGGGGGATATGACAATGGCAGAAAAACTGATTCAGGTCAAAGACCTCAAAAAGCACTATAACAAAGGCGCGATCAAGGCGCTCGACGGCGTCACGGTGGACATTAACCGCGGCGACGTGATAGTCGTCATCGGGCCGTCCGGCAGCGGAAAATCCACGTTCCTGCGCTCTCTCAACCTGCTCGAAGAGCCGACCGGCGGTGAGATCATTTTCGACGGCGTGGACATCACCAAGAAAAAGGCGAAAAATGCCGACGGTAAGATGGTCAAGCTCGACATCGACAAGCACCGCCAGAAGATGGGCATGGTGTTCCAGCACTTCAACCTCTTCCCGCACAAGACCATCATGGAGAATATGACGCTCGCGCCCATTCAGGTGCGCCACATGAACAAGGCGGACGCCGAGGAAAAGGCGCGGAGACTTCTCACGCGCGTCGGTGTTGCCGACCGCGCAGACGCCTATCCCATCCAGCTCTCCGGCGGTCAGAAGCAGCGTATCGCCATCGTGCGTGCGCTGATGATGGAGCCTGAAATCATGCTCTTCGACGAGCCGACCTCCGCCCTCGACCCCGAAATGATCGGTGAAGTTCTGGACGTTATGAAAGAGCTTGCAGACGAGGGCATGACGATGGTCGTCGTCACGCATGAGATGGGCTTTGCCCGTGAAGTCGGCAACCGCGTGCTGTTCATGGCGGATGGCAAGCTGCTCGAAGAGGGCGCGCCAGAGGATCTGTTCGGCAATCCCCAGCACCCGAGACTTCAGGACTTCCTGGCAAAAGTTCTCTAATTGCAAAAGGGCGCACGGATGTGCGCCCTTTGTTACAAGGAGGTAGATGATCTCTATGGAACAGTATAAAGCCGCGGCGCTTGCCGCGATCGACGAAAAATCCGCGCTGGTCACTTTCGTTGCGGATAAGATCTGGGGCTTCGCAGAGCTTTCTCTGCAGGAGGAGCAGTCCGCCGCCCTCTATGAGGCGGTGCTCGAGCGTGAGGGCTTCCGCGTGGAAAAGGGGATCTGCAACATCCCCACCGCGTTCGCTGCGCACTTCGGCAGTGGTGCCCCGCACATCGGCATCCTCGCCGAGTACGACGCGCTCTCCGGCCTTTCGCAGAAAGCCGGCAGCCTCACGCAGGAAGCGCTCGTTCCCGGCGGCTGCGGACACGGCTGCGGACACAATCTGCTCGGCGCCGGCGCGCTTGCCGCCGCGCTCGGCGTAAAGCATTATCTCGAAACAACAGGCAAAAGCGGCACGGTGACGCTTTACGGCTGCCCCGGCGAGGAGGGCGGCGCCGCCAAGGCGTTCATGGCGCACGACGGACTGTGGTACGGTCTCGATGCGGCGCTGACGTGGCATCCCGACGACTGCAACGAGGTGTTCACCGGCTCGACAAATTCCTGCATTCAGGTGCAGTACACGTTCTCCGGCATCGCATCCCACGCCGCAGGCGCGCCGGAGCGCGGACGCAGCGCGCTCGACGCCGTGGAGCTGATGAACATCGGCGTGCAGTTCCTGCGCGAGCACATGAGCGACAAGGCGCGCGTCCACTACGCCATCACCGACGCGGGCGGGCGTAGCCCGAACGTCGTGCAGCCGAAAGCAAGCGTTTTGTACATGGTGCGCTCCAACCACGTCGCCGAGGCGGTGGAGCTGCAAAAGCGCGTGGACAAGATCGCCGAGGGCGCGGCACTGATGACGGAGACGACCTACGAGCGCAAGTTCATCGACGGGCTTGCCGACACCGTGAGCAATCACACGCTGGAAAAGGTGCTCTACCGAAATCTCGAAACCATCGGCGTGCCGCAGTACACGGCGGAAGAAAAATCTTTTGCCGACGCGCTCGCCAAGACCTATGCTGGAAACGACAACGCGCCCGGCATCGGCTCACTCTGCGACGCGGACTATGCGCGGCAGGCAAAGGCGCTGCGCGGCGACAGAGTCGGCATGAATGATTTTCTGCTCCCGCTCTATCAAGGCGACGCCTTTGAGCCGGGCTCCACGGACGTGGGTGACGTGAGCTGGGAATGCCCCGCGGTGCAGCTCCACATCGCGTCGTGGCCCAACGGCTGCCCCGGGCACAGCTGGCAGAACGTCTCCTGCGGCGGCAGCTCCATCGGGCACAAGGCGGCGCTCCACGCGGGCAAAGTGCTCTGTGCGAGTACCATCGACCTGTTCGAGGATGCCGCGCTGCTGGCGCAGGCAAAGGCGGAATTCGCCGCGGCGACCGCCGAGGGCTACGTCTGCCCCATCCCGCCCGACGCCGTCCCGACGATCGCGGACTGATACTCATTGCAAAAACACAGCTTGTCAAATTGACAAGCTGTGTTTTTTTCTTTTCACTTTTTTGCCGCGTGGCGTTTGATGGCGTCGAACGACTCGTCCGAAATGTCGTGCTCGATCTTGCAGGCGTCCTGCACTGCCGTCTCTGGACTCACGCCGATCTGAACGAGAAAATCCGCAAGCATCGTGTGCCGCTCGTAAATTTTACGCGCGACGGCAAGTCCGCTCTCCGTCAGCGTGATCGCGCCGTTTGCCGCGACCTCAAGATAGCCGTCCTGCCGCAAAAGTCCCATCGCGCGGCTGACGCTCGGCTTGGAAAAGCCCATACGCTCCCCCACGTCCACCGCGCGGACGAATGAATTCTCCTGCGAGAGAATATATATGGTCTCGAGATACATTTCCCCGGATTCCTGCAAAGTCATGGCGTGATCCTCGCTTTCGCTTGGCGGTCATTCACGGTTGTTTACCAACAGTTTACCATAGCTGTCAAGTTTTTCGGTTAGCTTTCGCTAACTTTTTTGTGTCAAAGTGCTTGACATGACGAGTTAGCCTATGCTAACATCATATCAGTTAGTCGAGACTAACCGGAAGTGGGATGAACATGACCTTGAACGAACTCAACATCGGCGAATCCGCCGTCATCCAAACCGTCGGCGGCGAGGACGCGCTGCGCTGCCGCCTGCTCGACATGGGACTCACGCCGCGCACCGCCGTGACGCTGCAAAAGATCGCCCCGATGGGCGACCCCCTTGAGCTCCGCGTGCGCGGCTACGAGCTGACGCTGCGCGCGGAGGACGCAAAAAAAATCGAAGTGAGGTACGAAAGATGATCCTTGCACTGGTCGGCAATCAGAACTGCGGCAAAACGACACTTTTCAATGCCCTCACCGGCTCCAATCACCACGTCGGCAACTTTCCCGGCGTGACGGTCGAGCAGAAGATCGGTGAGATCAAAAACGCGAAAAACTGCTCGGTGGTCGATCTGCCCGGCATCTACTCCCTGCGCCCCTACACGCAGGAGGAGATCGTCGCGCGTGATTTCATTCTAAACAGTAAGCCGGACGGCATCATCAACATCGCGGACGCGACCAACATCGAGCGCAACCTCTACCTGACGCTCCAGCTTCTTACGCTGCGCGTGCCGACGGTGCTGGCGCTCAATATGATGGACGAGGTGCGTGCAAACGGCGGGAGCATCGACGCAGCAAAGCTCAGCGCGGCGCTCGGCGTCCCCATCGTGCCGATCTCGGCGATCAACGGCGAGGGCGTGGCGGAGTTAGTACAGCAGGCACTTAGCGTCGCGCGTGGGCGAATACTCCCAAAAGTCACCGACTTCTGCGCGGCTGACTCGCCGGTATACCGCTGTATCCACGCGGTCGAGCATCTCATCACCGACCGTGCCGAGGCTGCCGGCGTCCCCGCGCGTTTCTGCGCCGTCAAGCTCATCGAAGGCGATAATAATTTGTCGGACAAGCTGGCGCTCGGTCAAAGCGAAAAAGAGCTTTTGGAGCACTGCATCGCGCAGATGGAGGCCGAAAGAGGACTTGACCGCAACGCCGCGCTCGCCGAGGATCGCTATGCGTTCATCGAGCGTGCGGTACGCGACAGCGTGGTCAAGGGCCGAGAGAGTCGCGAACATAAGCGTTCGGTGCAGCTTGACCGCGTGCTGACCGGCAAATACACGGCGCTGCCCGTCTTTTTCGGCGTGATGTTCCTCATCTTTTACCTCACGTTCCACGTCATCGGACAAAAACTTTCCGACTGGCTGGACGAGGGCATCGGACACTTCACCGACGCCGTGAGCGCGGCGCTGACCGCCTATGGCATCAACCCCACGGTGCACAGTCTCATCATCGATGGCGTGTTTGCGGGCGTGGGCGGCGTGGTGGCATTTCTGCCGATCATCGTGACGCTCTTTTTCTTTCTCTCCCTTTTGGAGGACACGGGGTATATGGCGCGCGTCGCGTTCGTAATGGACAAGCTGCTGCGAAAACTTGGGCTTTCGGGGCGCAGCATCGTGCCGCTTCTCATCGGCTTCGGCTGCTCCGTGCCCGCAATCCTGGCGACGCGCACGCTGCCGGGCAAGCGAGACCGCGAAATGACGATTTTGCTCACACCGTACATGAGCTGCTCGGCAAAAATCCCGATCTATGCATTCTTTACCGCGGCGTTTTTCCCCGACCACGGCGCGCTCGTGATGATCGCACTCTACGCGCTCGGCATCGTCATCGGCATTCTCGCAGCACTCGTGATGAACAAAACCGCATTTCGCGGCGAGAGCGTGCCGTTCGTGCTGGAGCTGCCGAACTACCGCCTGCCGAGCTTCAAAAACACAGTGCTTCTCCTGTGGGACAAGGCAAAGGACTTTCTCGACCGCGCGTTCACGGTCATTTTTCTCGCCACCCTCATCGTCTGGTTTTTGCAGCATTTCGACACGCGGCTGTGCGTCGTCTCCGACAGCGCACAGAGCCTTCTTGCGCTCATCGGGCGGTACCTATCCCCCATCTTTGCCCCGCTCGGCTTCACCGACTGGCGCTGTGCGACGGCGCTGCTCACCGGCTTCATCGCCAAGGAGTCCGTCGTCTCCACGCTCTCCGTCCTGCTCGGCGGCGCGGCAGTCACGGCGCTTTTTACCGTTCGCTCGGCGGCGAGCTTTCTCGTCTTTACGCTGCTCTACACACCCTGCGCCGCCGCTGTCGCCACGATGCGACAGGAGCTGAACTCCACGGTCAAAACCGCGGGTGTGGTGGTGATGCAGTGCATTGTTGCGTGGCTCGCCGCGTTTGCCGCGTATCAGATCGGAGGGCTGGTGTGATGGGCGGCGTTGACTGGGTACTGCTCGCACTCATCGGCGCGTACACGCTGTTTGCAGCGCGGCGGCTGCGAAGAAAATGCGGCGGCAACTGCGGCGCGTGCCGCGGCTGCACACGTGTAAAATAGCGAAGTGGCAAGGCACCGCCCTTGCCGTTTTTGCGTCCGTCTGCTATACTGAATTGGGAACCTTTTCGCATATTTTGCGTCCATATCAGCAACACTAAGGAAACGATCATCCGAAACGCAGACAAGGAGAAACGCGATGAAACAAACCTTTCTTTTAGTCTTTACCATCATACTCGCGCTGCTCACCGCCTGCGGTGTGTGGGCTGATACCGTCCCCGTGCCGGACGGAGCGGAAAGCCCCGTGCCGCAGGAACCGCTCGCCGACGAGCAGGAGCAGGAGACGGACAGCGCCGCGCTCTCTGCGCTGCGCCAGGCGGCAGCCGAGGCGAACTATCCGTGCGCCGTGGCGTATCTGAACTTTGCCTTTGACGCCGCTGATTTCCCCGCAATCCCCGACGCGCTGACGGAAGCCTGCCCGTTCCTTGCGGACGCCGTGTGCGTCGATGCAGGCGGTGAGGATATCTACGCCATCGTGCCGACGGATTCCGATGCGCAGCTCTCCGTCTATCCCTGCGAATTGAACGAGGCAGGCGAAATGGTCGTCGAAGACAAGTCGATTTGCGACGTTTCCGACGGCAAAGCCGTCCTGCTGCGGTGCAATATCAGCGACATTTACCGCAATACACTCGTGCGCGTGACGGACAGCAACGGAGCGGTCTTTGAATTTTCCCCGTTTTTGAGTCTCGAGAACGGGCAGCTCGGCACGACGGGCGTCTACGACTTTACCGAGTACCCTTTGGAGATGCCGTAAAGAATACTCTTAACCGCAAAAAAACAGAGCACGAACAAGTCGGCGGGGGTTTTGTGGTTTTGTG
>JAZLIU010000015.1:0-5394 GCA_045617565.1 Oscillospiraceae bacterium | reverse complement strand
TACGCAGGTCGCGATCGGCCCCGTGATGGCGGAGCAAAGCGTCGGCGCGGTCCATATACGCGGATTGCGCACGATGTTGGGCATTTGCAGCATTGACGTGCCGAGTCCCTGCGACACGATGCCGCCCCAGCGGTTTTCGCGGAAGCTCATCACAGCGAAGCCCACCATCTGCGCGCAGCAGCCCGCGACCGCCGCGCCGCCGGCGAGACCGACAAGCCCCAGCGTGTGGCAGATCGCCGCGGACGAGATGGGCAGCGTCAGCGCAATGCCGACGAGGACGGACACCGCAATGCCCATCCAGAACGGCTGCAGCTCGGTCGTTTTATTGATGAGCGTGCCGAACGCGTCGGCAAAGGCGCCGATCGGCGGCGCAATAACGTAGGAAAGGCAGACACCGGTGAAAATGGTGACAAAGGGCGTGACGAGAATGTCGATCTTCGTCTCCTTGCTCACTGCCTTACCGATCTCGGCGGCAAGAATGGCGATGAAAAGCACGGCGAGCGGGCCGCCCGCGCCGCCCTTGGCATTCGCCGCCTGACCGACAGCGGCAAGGGAAAAGAGCACCAGCGGCGGCGCCTGGAGCGCATAGCCGATGGCGACCGCCATCGCGGGTGCTGCCATGGCGGTTGCAAAGCCGCCCATTTCCACGAGAAATGCGACGCCAAGCTGCGTGCCGAGCGTCTTGATGATCGTGCCGATGAGCAGCGAGCAGAACAGGCCCTGCGCCATCGCGCCGAGCGCGTCGATGCCGTAGCGTTTGGCGGAGACCTCAATATTTTTGCGTTTGCAGAAAGCCTTCACGTTTTCCATGGTGAATCCCTCTCTTCTCTCTTTCGCACCAGCGTCCTCTTCCGTAAGAGCGTTTAATACTCGAAGCAGCTCCCGCCGACGAATTCGCGCACGATGGAGTCGCGCGGGACATAGTCGGTACGCAGCGGCGGCACGGAGTTGATGACCTTGAAAAGGTCGGTCAGACCGTATCTTTCGATCAGAGCATCGTCGAGCTGATCGTAAAATTCCGGGATCTCCTTGAGATAGCGCGAGAGAATGCACGGCTCATAATCGTGGAACGTGTCGATATGGATGGTGGCGTTCCACTTGTGGGGCATAATATAGTTGCGCTCACCCGCATCGACGCTCTCCGCGCGCTCGATGGTGTCGCGCAGGCTGTGGCCGCGGTTCTGATAATCGCGCAGCATACGGCGCGCCACGCGAAGCTGCTCGGGACGCACGATCTTGTCGTCCTTGGTGATGATGCGCGTGCGCGGCGTGACGTATACGCCCTGCGCCTCGGTGCGCAGCTCGTCGAAGATAAGCGGATTGAGCATATGGATGCCCTCGGCGATGATGATGGCGTTCTTGTCGCCCTGCATCGTCTTGTAGCCGCCGATGTCGCCCGATTTGAAGTCGTAGATCGGGAGATCGACCGTCTGCCCCAGAAGCAGGCGGTGAATGCTCTCGATGAGCAGCTTGCGGTTGACGCAATAGGGGGACTCCCAGTCCGTCGCCTCGGGCGGGCGCTTATCGAGCGGCAGGAAGAAATTATCCATGCTCAGAAGCAGCACGCTGACGCCCAGGTTTTCTAAGTATGCCTTCAGGCGCATCGCGGTCGTCGTCTTGCCCGAGCCGCTGGGGCCGGTGAGGCAGACGACAGGACGGCTCGCCTTATTCATCAGGATCGTCGCCGCGGCGGAGCCGATCTTATCGTGGAACAGCTCTTCGCAGCGCAGGACAAATCGGGTGTCCTCCTGCATCGCGGTGGTGATGTTTTCAATATCGATAACACGCATTGGTTTTGATCTCCTTTCTCATACCGATCATTCTATGCGCAAAGGCTGTGTTTCCCGCGCCGAATGCGTCTTCGTATCACTTTTCCAGCGCTTTGACGGCCTTGACGACGCGGGACGTGCCGAGTCGGTCGGCACCGAGCTTCAAAAATTCCTCAGCATCGGCAAGACTTGCGATGCCGCCGGCGGCCTTGATCTTCTTGCCGTTCGTCATGTGCGCCGCCATGAGCGCGACGTCCTCTTTGGTCGCGCCGCCGCCGGCGAAGCCCGTGGAGGTCTTGATGTAGTCCGCGTAGGAATTGGACACGACCTCGCAGAGCTTGATCTTCTCCTCATCGGTGAGAAGACACGTCTCGATGATGACCTTCAGAATGTTGCCGTGGCAGGAGATCTTGACGGCGTTGATCTCCTCTAAGATCTTGTCGTACTTTCCCTCTTTCACCCAGCCGAGGTTGACGACCATGTCGATCTCCGTCGCGCCCTCGGCAACGGCGAACTCGGTCTCCATGCACTTCACGCCCGGGGTGACATAGCCGTTCGGGAAGCCCACGACGGTGCACACGGGGAGCTGGCCGAAACCGTAATTCTGCTGATCTGCGATGTAACGCGCCGCCTGCCCGACATAAGTCTGCGGGATGCAGACGCTGGCGCAGCCGTATTTCATACCGTCGTCGCAGACCTGCTTGATCTCCTCCCACGTTGCCGTCTGCGTGAGCAGCGTATGGTCAACGTGGCTGAGAATTTCTTTGGCATCCATATAAAAACTTCCTTTCTCCGGAAAATCGTTTCTCTTCGGCGGAAATCCCACCTATACAGTTTGTAGTATAACACAGTCGATACTTTTTGTCTATGGAAAAGAAAAAAGCGGCTCAAAAGCCGCTTTTTACAGTTCGATCTCTAAATTATCAACGCCGTATCGTAAAATAAAGTTAATCAGTTCATTTCTGGAACGGTTACTCTCGCTTGCCAGTTTGTCAAGTTTCTCCAGTGTTCCCGTTTCAATGCGCACAGAAATCACTCTGTGTCCGTCCTCTCCGCGCTTTTGAATCTTCAGCGGTTCGTTTTTCATATCGTGCCACCCCACAATCTATATTGATTATAGATTGACTTTTAACGGTAAAATATATTATAATTTGATATCATTATATAATATATTTTGAGGTGCATTATGGTCGATTACGAAAAGCTGTACTGTCTGATGGTGGATGCCTCGGAGCGCGCCATCGAAGCCATCGAGCAGCAGCGTTATGACGCGGCGCGGGACATTCTCATCGCCGCAGAGCAGTCCGCCGAGGAGCTGTATATCAGCGCAGAGGAATAAAAAAGAACCGCCGAGGCGGTTCTTTTTTTATTGAGCTTACTTGAAATATCTGTTGAGCAGCCCCTGAAGAGCCTTGCCGTGTCTTGCTTCGTCACGGGCCATTTCATGGACGGTGTCGTGGATGGCGTCGAGGCCGTTCTTCTTCGCGCAGACGGCGAGATCGAACTTGCCCTTGGTGGCGCCGAATTCGCAGTCCACACGCCACTTGAGGTTGTCCTTGGTGGTCGCCTTCATGTTCGGCTCCAGATCCTCGCCCAGCAGCTCAGCGAACTTGGCGGCGTGCTCGGCTTCCTCATAGGCGGCCTTTTCCCAATAGAGACCGACCTCGGGATAGCCCTCGCGGTGGGCGATACGTGCCATGCACAGGTACATACCGACCTCGCTGCACTCGCCGGTGAAGTTGGCCATGAGCTGCTCGAAGATGTACTTCTTGTCCTCTTCGCTCACGTCGGGATTGTTCTTGACGGTCTTGGCATAGATACCGTACTCGTGCTCGGCGGCGAGCTTTTCGCCCTCCTTCATCTCGGTGAACTTCGCACCGGGAACCTTGCACACAGGGCACTGTTCGGGGGGCGTGTCACCCTCGTGAACGTAACCGCAGACCGGGCAAACCCATTTTTTCATAATCATATCCTCCTTAAAAAATTAGTGATCTTTATTTTTTCGACGCGGTTTTCTCCCGCATCGGGCAGCGCTGCACATATTTTCATCGGGTTTATTGTTTTCCGTCGGGAAACGCGCGCAAGATCTTCGGCGCAAGATACGCGCACGCCGCGATCTTCACGCAGTCGCCGGGGAGGTACGGCAGCATCCCCGCGATTGCCAGCGCCCACACGTCCATTGATCGCCCCTGATAGACGTTGAGAATGAGCGCCATGTACGGAAGTCC
The DNA here is from genome assembly GCA_045617565.1 of Oscillospiraceae bacterium. GTDB lineage: Bacteria > Bacillota > Clostridia > Oscillospirales > Oscillospiraceae > Hominicoprocola. The sequence continues at coordinate 1,397 of JAZLIU010000015.1, read as the reverse complement.
CACCGCGTAAAGCACGGCAAGCCCCGCAAGGCACGCGAGCGCAATGCGCTTAGGCGCACGCGAACTGCCGTTCACCCGTCCGACGACGTACGCCGCAGGGATGAGCCCGAGCAGGAAGCCGAACGTGGGATAGAGCACATACCCGATGCCGCCGCCGAGCGTAAAGACGGGAAGTCCCAGAAGTCCCAACGCGACGTAGAGAAGCTGCGAGAGCGCACCATATTGGGCGCCGAGCAGAATGCCCGCGAGCGCAGTGAAGAAGAATTGCAGCGTGATCGCGGAAAAGGCAAACGGTATCTTGATGAACGCGCCCACGGCGGTCAGCGCCGCGAACAGCGCGCAGAGAAGCAGATTGCGAGTTTTCATTCGATCAGTTTCAGAATGCCGGAGACGCCCTCTTCGGCAAACACTCCCTTATAGTAACTCAGCTCGCTTGTGATGAGCGCGTCGATGGCGCGCATCCCCAGCACCTCGACAGGCGCCTTGTCGTCGGTGAGGAGGTTGTCGCCGGCGGTGTAACTAGTCAGGGCATCTCTCACCTTGAACATCATCGCTCTCAGGTCGAATGCCTCCACCGCTTCGATGCCTGCGTTCAGCTTCTCCGTGAGATCACCGTCCATGCAGGCGAGCAGCTCGCGGTTCGTCGTGTGGGGCACATCGACTGTTGCCACCTGCGGGAAAACGGACGCGATGGTGTCGCACAGCGCCTCATTGATGCTGCCCGCGCCGTCGGAGTGCATATTCATGTTGACCGCCATGATGCCGTTTGGCGTCAGATGGTCGCGCACCATCGTGAAAAACTCGACGGACGACATCTGGAATGGGATGGTGATATCCTGATAGGCGTCCACCAAAATCACGTCGTACTGCCCGTCCACCGCCTGCAGATATGCGCGGCCGTCATAGGTCGTGACGCTCACGCCGTCCGGCAGGGCGAAGTATTCGCGGGCGAGGTCGGTGATGCGCTCGTCGATCTCCACGCCCTCGATCACCGCGTCCGGAAAGTACATCCTGCACTGCGTGGCGTACGTCCCCGAGCCGTTGCCGAGGATGAGGATGCGCGGCGCTTCCGCCTGCGCCATCACGGGCGCGGCGAGCGCATAGTCGTAGTACATTCCCGTCAGACCGTCCTCTTTCATCTTGACGCTCTGCACGCCGAAGAGGACGTTGGTCGAGAGGATGGTGCGGTCATCCAGTTCCTTGACCTGCAGGTAGTTATAGACCGATTCGCCCTCGTAGGTGAGGTCGTCCTCCCAGAACGCGAACGCGGTTGAGTGGCCGAACACGGTGCAAAGCAGGAACAGCACGACAACGATAATACTCAGCTTCCTCCCCTGCCCCTCGCTGATGAAGTACGCAAGGCCGATGCACAGCAGGATGCCGGAGAAGATCAGAAA
>JAZLIU010000014.1:0-12464 GCA_045617565.1 Oscillospiraceae bacterium | reverse complement strand
GTCTTGCCATGTTGGCAAGACCGTAGCTGCGCATGGTTTCTTCGTCTGCCCGCGCGCCGTCCTTGAGGATGATCCACGCGCAGACCTCCTCGCCGGCGGCGGTGTCCGATACACCCACCACCTGTACGTCGCGCACGGCCTCATGCGTCAGATAAAACTCCTCGATCTCCCGCGGATAGATATTTTCGCCGCCGCGGATAATCATGTCCTTGAGCCGACCGGTCACCTTGTAATATCCCTCCGGGGTGCGGCAGCAGATGTCGCCCGAATGGAGCCAGCCGTCAGCATCGATCGTCTGCGCCGTGGCCTCGGGCATTTTGTAATAGCCCTTCATCACGTTGTAGCCACGCACGACGAATTCTCCGTTTTCACCGTCCGGCATCGTCCTACCGGTCTCCGGATCGATGATCTTACACTCGATTCCCGGAAACGCGCTGCCCACGGTCTCCACACGCAGATCAAGGCTTTCATTCACCTCGCCCATCGTGCAGCCGGGGGATGCCTCCGTCTGTCCGTAGACGCTGAGGATCTCCGTCATGTGCATCTCCGCGGCTGCGCGGCGCATCAGCTCGCTCGGGCAGTTGGCGCCTGCCATGATGCCCGTGCGGATATGCGAAAAATCCGTCTTGTCAAAGTCGGGATGCGCGAACATCGCAATGAACATGGTCGGTACACCGTTGAAGCAGGTAATCTGCTCATCGTTGATGCACGCGAGCGAGGATTTGGGGGAAAAGTACGGCAGCGGCAGGAGCGTTCCGCCGTGCGTCATCGTGGAGGTCATCGAAAGCACCATGCCGAAGCAGTGGAACATCGGCACCTGAAGCATCATACGGTCGACCGTGGAAAGGTCCATGCGGTCGCCGATGATTTTGCCGTTGTTGAGGATATTGCTGTGCGTGAGCATCACGCCCTTGGGAAAGCCTGTGGTGCCGGAGGTATACTGCATATTGGCAACGTCCGACGGCTTCACCAACGAGGCGCGGCGGCGTACCTCCTCCGCAGGAACCGATTTTGCGCGCTCAAGCATCTGCTGCCAGGTAAGACAGCCCGGCATGGAAAAGTCCACGCTCACTACATTGCGCAGGAACGGCAGCCGTTTGGCGTACAGCGGCGCACCGGGTTCCAGCGTTTCCAGTTCGGGGCACAGCTCGCGGATGATCTGCTGATAGTCGATGTCCTTATAGCGCCCGACCATAATGAGCGTGTGGGTGTCGGACTGGTGCAGCAGGTATTCCAGCTCATGGCTTTTGTAGGCGGTGTTGACTGTCACCAGCACCGCACCGATCTTGACCGTTGCCCAGAAGGTGATGAACCACGCGGGAATGTTGGTTGCCCAAATCGCCACATGATAACCGGGCTTGACGCCGAGTGAGATGAGCGCGGCGGCCGCTTCGTCCACATCGCGGCGGAACTGCGCGTAGGTGCGGGTATAATCCAGCGTCGTATATTTGAAGGCGTATTGGTCGGGATAGCGGTCCACGACCTCATCAAGCACCTGAGAGAAGGTCTTGTCGACCACGTCATACTTTTTCCACGGGTAGGAGCCGGTATGACTGCGGTTGTAGTAAAGCTCCGCCTGTTTTCTCCTGTGTCGGTCCGGATCGGAGAGAAAGCTTGCAAAATGCGTCAGCACAAGGTCGGCGTCAAAGATTTCGTCATTCCAATCCGCCGCGATGAAGCCTTCGTAGTTCAGCGAATCCAGCGCCCGCATGAAGGACTCCACGGGGAGCGCTCCCTCGCCGATGAGCACATTCGTGTCGCCGAGGCGGTCTCCCAAACGGACGTAGCGGATGTAGGCACCCAGCTGACGGATCGTGGTGTCTGCGGTTTCGTGCGCTTCAAAATACGTTTCGCGGATGTTCCAGGCCGCGCCGATGGAGCATGAGGCAAATTCGCGGATCAGCGCTGTCATTCGGTTCGTGTCGCACAGTGCGCCGGTCGTTTCAAACAGGATCTCCACATCGCAGTGTTCTGCGGCGCGGATCGCTGCCTGTAGCTTTTCGTGCAGCTTCTCCCGCGCTTCAAGAGACGCAATGCGGAGGATCACGAACTCCGCACCGCAGTTCTGCGCGAATTCCACATAGCGCAAAAGCTCGTTCGCGTGTACCGCTTCGCTGTCCACGGCGTCTGGATAGCGCAGCGCCGAGATCTGCAGATTGCGGTTACGGAGCTTGCGCCGTGCATCGCTGAGATTGCCGCTGCGGAAGATGCTGTCGCCATGCGCGCGGCGTTCCTCGCTCACGTCAAACACCTCAAACCCGGCATAACCGTAGTCATAGGCGAACTGGCAGGTTTCGAGAAAGGAACCGCGCTTCACATTTTCAGTTGAAAAAGCCAGCTTCATATCACTGTTCCTCAAAAACGATTTTGTTGAGTGCGTTGATGTAGGCACGGATACTCGATCCGACAATATCCGTGGAAAGCCCGTTTCCGGCATAGAGCTTGCCGTTGTTGCGCAGACGCACCAGCGTCGAACCAAGTGCCTCTTTGCCCTCCGTAACGGACTGGATCTGGAAATCGTCCAGCTCATAATGATAACCGATGCTCTGCTCGATTGCGCGGAACACCGCGTCAACCGGGCCGTCGCCCGTGGCAACGCCCATGAGTATATCCTCGCCGCGCCGGAGCGTGACCTGCGCCATGGCGACACCCATATTGGTGCAGGTGGCGCTGTAGCTGCTCAGATGATAGGTCGAGGGCGCCTGCATCGCGTGAGATGCGATCAGTGCCTCGAACTCCTTGGTGCCCAGCGATCCTTTGCGCTCACAGACCTGCTTGAGTGCCTTGTAAACGTTGCCGTTATCCTCGTCGGAGAGCGAGTAACCCAGCGTTTTTGCCGCCTCGCAAACGTCGGAAAGCGTGCTTTCGGCATCGAGAAAAATATCCGCTGCGCTGCGCTCGTCCGTACTTACCGCAGCAGTCTCATGTCCGGTGTGCCGCAGTGTTTCCGAAATGTCACGGTGGAGCTCTGTGATGTTCAACCCGGTATATACGTCGATGTTTTCGCCTCTTGCCTGTATCATTGAGGCAAAACATTCCGTCGACAGCGTGTCATCTCCGGCCATGGATGTTTTCACACCGTCGGCTCCGGCAGCGGCAGCTGCGTAGGCACAGCCCTGTGCCATGCCGATCCGATCGGTCAGGCTGACAAATACCGGTAGCGGGCAAGCTTGCTTCAGGCGCTTCACGATCTGCGCGATTTCGTCGGGAAGCGAGGTGCCCGTATCATCGCACACCGTAATGCAGGAGGCGCCGCTCTCTTGCGCTGTCAGGCAGGCCTTGAGCAGAAAATCGGGATCTGCACGGGTGGCGTCAAGCGCGGTGAATTCAACCGTTTCGCATCTGCTTCTCGCAAGCGCCACCAATGCTCTGATGTTTTCCAGCATGGACGCTTCCTTGGCGCGGAATGTGTATTCCATCTGCGCTGTTGCGACCGGCAGCATTACCTGCAGGCAGGGAAACTTCGCCCCCTTTACGCACTCCCACGCCAGGTCGATCTCGCGTTCACTGTAACCTGCCGGAATGGCGACGCGCGCGGAGACCATCGAGGCGATGGTGCGGTAAATGATGCGATCCTCTTTTTCCTTTTTTACAGGCGGCAACTCGATCTGATCGGCGCCGATTCGGTCAATGCAGGCGGCAATGGCCGTCTTTTCCCGGAACAGAAGGTCGCCCATTCCGTCCTGAACGAATTTTCTCAGTGTAAAGTCGGAAACAAACAGTTTTCTCATTGCGAGCTCCTTTCCAGAACAAAAAATCCCGCAGAGATCCTGACGATCTCTGCGGGATGACTAATAGCATCTATTAACCACGGTACCACCCGTTTTGCCGCTTTCGCGGCCACTTTGCAGGACTCCAACAAGTCCCCCGGCTGTAACGGGCCGACCCGTGTACTCCTACTGCAACTTCAGAGTCCTGCTCCGATGTGAGGCTGCCGAAAGACTCCTTTACCGCTTCGCACCGACCAGCGGCTCTCTGAAAAGGGATTGCCCAAGGCATAATATCTTCATCGCATTTATGTGTTAAATTGAATTGAGTGTAAACAATTCGTTTTGTTTTGTCAATGGCTTTTCGTTCTCAGCTTTGAAAAATGAGCACAATGCAAAATATTTATTCATGTATCTTTCTAATTGTGGTAAATTTGCACATATACCGCTCGCTTGTATGGCGGATGCTCGTAAATGCAGAGCGTTGTCTCCTCAATTTCTTTAAAATTCGCAGCCTATTTTCCATTCATGCTTTTCGGAAAATTCGAGCCCGCACCCTTTTCGTTACAGCAGCAATAGAGCCGAGGTCTTACGACCTCGGCTCTATTATTACTGTAACCGCAAATACATTTCTCACGATACAAAGAGTTCGTATTTGCGCGTTATGGTGGACCTGAAGGGATTCGAACCCACGACCTTACGGATGCGAACCGTACGCTCTCCCAACTGAGCTACAGGCCCATATTCGGTTTGCTTTTCACAGCCCAAGTATCATACCACAGTTTTTTCTGTTTGTGAAGCCCTATTTTTTATTTTTCGCAAAAAATTTTGTTGTCGGCGGGAAGCCTGACATCCAACTTCTGCGGCGGACATTACCGTTGCAAAAGGGGAGAGTGAAGTTCATTCATCGAAGTTTTGCATCCGGTGTGATGGCAGTTAGCGGCAGCCGGAAAACCTCCTGCGAAAGCTGCCGAGCGGATCTTCCATAATTTTCTTGCAAAAGGCACGGTGCTGTGTTAAAATTTTTAGCCGTAATTGCACCTTATTTATAGGAGGAACCCGCCATGCCCAGCTTACACGAAGAGATCTCCCGCCGCAGGACGTTTGCCATCATCTCCCACCCAGACGCCGGCAAAACGACGCTGACGGAAAAATTCCTGCTCTACGGCGGCGCCATCGCGCAGGCGGGCGAGGTCAAGGGCAAAAAGGCGCGCGCCGCCACCTCCGACTGGATGGAGATCGAAAAGCAGCGCGGCATCTCCGTCACGTCGTCCGTCATGCAGTTCCAGCACGACGGCTTCTGCATCAACATCCTCGACACCCCGGGCCACCAGGACTTCTCCGAGGACACCTACCGCACGCTCATGGCGGCGGACAGCGCGGTGATGGTCATCGACGGCGCAAAGGGCGTCGAGCCGCAGACGCGCAAGCTCTTCAAGGTCTGCGCCCTGCGCCATATCCCCATCTTCACTTTTATCAACAAGATGGACCGTGAGACGCGCGACCCCCTCGACCTGTGCGAAGAGGTCGAGCGTGAGCTGGGTATCGACACCTATCCCGTCACCTGGCCCATCGGATGCGGCAAGGAGTTCTTCGGCGTGTACGACCGCGAGAAGAGCTGCATCCTGCACTTTTCCGGCGAAGGCCACGCGAAAAAGGCCGCCGTCACCGCCATCGGTCTTGACGATCCCGAGCTGACCGCGCTCATCGGTCAGAAGCGGCGCGACACGCTCGCCGATGAGGTGGAGCTGCTCGGCGCGGGCCGCGAATTTGATCTTGCCGCCGTGCAAAACGGCACGCTTTCCCCCGTATTCTTCGGCTCCGCGCTCACGAACTTCGGCGTCGAGCCGTTCCTTGAAGCGTTTTTGAAAATGACCAGCTCCCCGCTTTCCCGCGTTGCCGACACGGGTGAGGTGGACGTGTTTTCCCCCGATTTCTCCGCGTTCGTGTTCAAAATTCAGGCGAACATGAACAAGGCGCACCGCGACCGCCTCGCATTCATGCGCATCTGCTCGGGCAAATTCGAGCGCGACGCCGAGTACTACCATATGCAGACGGGCAAGAAGATGCGCCTTTCCCAGCCGCAGACGATGATGGCGGCGGAGCGTGAGATCGTAGACGAAGCCTACGCGGGCGACATCATCGGCGTGTTCGACCCCGGCATCTTTTCCATCGGCGACACGATCACGATTCCGGGCAAGAAGTTCAAATATTCCGGCATCCCGACCTTTGAGCCGGAGCATTTCATGTCCGTTTCGCCCAAGGACACGATGAAGCGCAAGCAGTTCGTCAAGGGCATCGAGCAGATTGCGCAGGAGGGCGCCATCCAGATCTTCAAGATGCCGGACAGCGGCTTTGAGGACGTGGTCGTCGGCGTTGTCGGCACGCTCCAATTCGACGTGTTCGAGTACCGCATGAAGAGCGAGTACGGCGTCGATCTCCGCATGAGCGGCCTGCCGTATGAGCATCTGCGGCTTATCGCCGAGTGCCCGTGCGACGTGAAGGATCTGCTCCTTTGCACCGGCTCGCGCGTGCTGGAGGATTTCAAGGGCCGCCGGCTCATCGCATTCGGCGGCGAGTGGTCGGTGGGCTTCCTCACCAAGCATAATCCCGGTCTCGTCCTTGAGGACTGGCTGAGCGTCAAATAAAAAAGTTTTCTCGAAAAGCGGCTCAAAAACGAGCCGCTTTTTTTGTGGAAGATGCCTGTTTTTTGCTTCGCCTATCTTCTGACGCTTTTCCCGCTTGACAGAAACGGACTGCCTGCATATAATCTGCTTGTATCAGAAATTCGGATATTCTCTCGTTATTGCGTTTCGTAATAGTGATATTCCAAATCTCTTGCCGGGCGTATTTGCGCCCGCAAAGGAGCTTTCATGATCTACTTTGACAACGCCGCCACCACGCTCAAAAAGCCGCCGTGCGTCATTGACGCGGTGGTGGGCGCGATGACCACGATGGGCAATAGCGGCCGCGCCGCGCACGGCGGGGCATTGAAAGCCTCCCGCACGGTCTATAGTGCACGCGAGGCACTTGCCCGCTTTTTCGGCTGCAAGCGTGCCGACCATGTGGTGTTCACCTCAAACGCGACCGAGGCGCTCAACATCGCGCTGTTCGGTCTGCTCCGCGTCGGTGACCATGCGATCTCCACCGACTGCGAGCACAACTCCGTGCTGCGCCCGCTCTACGCGCTTGAAAAGCAGGGCGTCGCGGTCGATTTCGTTCCCGCGGACAGCCGCGGCTGCATCGACTATGCCGCCTTTGAACGCCTGCTGCGCCCCAACACCCGCGCCATCGTCGCAACGCACGCCTCCAACCTCACGGGCAACCTCACGGACGTTGCGCGCATCGGCGAATTTGCCCATGCACACGGACTTCTCTTCATCGTGGACGCCTCGCAGACGGCGGGCAGCGTCCCCATCGACATGGGGAAAATGCACATCGACGCACTCTGCTTCACAGGGCACAAGAGCCTCATGGGGCCGCAGGGCACAGGCGGACTGTGCCTGAATGCCGACCTCGATATTCGCCCGCTCAAAACGGGCGGCACAGGCGTGCAATCCTACCTCACAGAGCAGCCGAAAGAGCTTCCGACACATCTGGAAGCCGGTACGCTCAACGGCCACGGCATTGCGGGGCTTCTCGCCGCCGTGGAATTTCTGGAGCAAACCGGCGTGGAGACCATCCACGCGCACGAAATGGCGCTCGTCAAACGCTTCTACGAGGGCGTGAGCAAGCTTGACGGCTACACCGTTTACGGCGACTTCTCTTCCTTCGATCGTGCGCCCATCGTCACGCTCAACCTGCGCGACGTACCGTCGAGCGAGCTGGGCGACGCGCTGTTTGACGACTACGAGATCGCCACCCGCGCGGGCGCACACTGTGCACCCCGGATGCACCGTGCGCTCGGCACCGAGGAGCAGGGTGCGGTACGCTTCAGCTTCGGGTACTACAACACGGTCGGCGAGGTGGATGAAGCCCTCGCCGCGCTAAAGGAGCTGAGTGAGGAATGAAACCGAAATCACCGCGCGTCGTCATCACGTTCCACACGACCGCCGAGGCGATGGCGACCGAAAAGCTCTGCACCAAAGCCGCCCTCGACGGCAAGCTCATCTCCGCACCGCGTGCCTTGAGCGCGGACTGCGGCATCGCGTGGAGCACACCCGCCGCGCTTCGTGAAATGCTTGAAAAACTGCTCGCGGACAACGCCGTTGAGTACGACGGCATCCACGAACTGCTGCTGTAAGGGAGAACTACCATGGAAAACGAGATCAAGCTCACCAAGCTCGCCACCTGCGCCGGCTGCGGCGCAAAGGTCGGCGCGGGAATGCTCGCGCAGTTGCTTGACGGCATCCGTGTCCATCACGACCCCAATCTCCTCGTCGGCTTCGACAAGAGTGACGACGCGAGTGTTTACAAAATCTCCGACGAGCTGGCGCTGGTGCAGACGGTGGACTTTTTCCCGCCGATTGCCGACGATCCCTACACCTTCGGCGCCATCGCCGCGACGAACGCGCTCTCCGACGTGTATGCTATGGGCGGCGAGCCGAAGCTCGCGCTCAACATCATGGCGATCCCCGAGGATATGCCGAAGGAAGCCGTGCACGAACTGCTGCGCGGCGGCTACGATAAGATCTACGAGGCGGGCGCGCTCATCACCGGCGGCCACAGCATCTTCGATCCCGAGCCGAAGTACGGCCTCGCGGTGACCGGCTTTGTCCACCCCGACAAGATGCTCACCAACAGCGCCGCCAAACCCGGCGACGTGCTGTTTCTCACCAAGGCAATCGGCATCGGCATCCTCACGACCGCGGCGAAGGCGGATATGCTCAGTGACGATTTGCGCGAGCGCATGGAAAAGCAGATGATGACGCTCAACAAGGGAGCACGCGACGTGATGGTCAAGTACAACGTCCACGCCTGCACAGACGTGACGGGCTTCGCCCTGCTCGGCCACCTGAGCGAAATGGCAACCGGCAGCGACGTGGAGATCACCGTCAACGTCGGCGGGATTGACCTCATTCCCGAGGCGCTCGAATTCGCACGCATGGGCATCCTGCCCGCTGGAATGTACCGCAACCGCGCCTACGCCGAGCAATACGTCGACGCGGGCGACGTGGAGCTTGCCGTGCAGGATATGCTTTACGATCCCCAGACCTCCGGCGGCCTTCTCATCGCCGTCGATCCCGCGGATGCGGACGCGATGTACGAAGAACTCAAAGCCGCTGTGCCCTCGGCGCAGCGCATCGGCACCGTAGACAAGTATCACGGCGGCGCAAGAATTCTCCTTCGTTAAGGCAAAATAAATTTTTGCCGTACGGAGCAAGTTTGCAGCTTTTTAAAAAGCTGCAAACTTAAGATCAAGATCAGCGAAAGACACCCCTGATGGGTTTCTTTCGCACAATCTTCCTTTCCGAAACTTGCAACAATCGTGGTACTTTCTAAAATATCAAGAAAAGTGATAGGAGTGTGTGAAAATGACGAAGAAAATCAACTTATTGGTCGTGCTGACGGGCGTAGTCGTCGGTGCGGCAGCGGTCGCGCTCACGTTTTTGGGCAACCCCGCCAACATGGGCTTCTGCATTGCCTGCTTCCTGCGCGACATCGCGGGCGCCACGAAGCTCCACAGCGCGGCGGTCGTGCAGTACGTCCGTCCCGAGATCATCGGCCTCGTGCTCGGCTCCACCGTCATGGCGTTTGCCTCCGGTGAATTCAAGGCTCGCGCCGGTTCCTCCCCCGCGACCCGCTTCATTCTCGGCGCGTTCGTGATGATCGGCGCTCTGGTGTTCCTCGGCTGCCCGCTGCGTATGGTCATCCGTATGGGCGGCGGCGATCTCAACGCCTTTGTCGGTCTTGCAGGTTTTGCCATCGGCATCCTCATCGGCATCTTCTTCCTCAAGAAGGGCTTCACCCTCAAGCGCAGCTACGAAGTCGCCAAGAGCGAGGGCTTCGCGCTCCCGCTGACGATGATCGGCCTGCTTGTTCTGTTCCTCGCCGTGCCGACGCTGTTCGTCTTCTCCGAAAGCGGCCCGGGCAGCAAGCACGCTCCCGTCCTCGTATCGCTTCTTATCGCGCTCGTTGTCGGTGCCCTCGCGCAGAAGTCCCGCCTGTGCATGGTCGGCGGTATGCGCGACGCCGTAATGTTCCGTGACTTTAACCTCCTCTCCGGCTTTGCTGCTATCTTCGTGACGGTGCTGCTCGGCAATGTCATCCTCGGCAACTTCTCGGGCTTCTCTACCTATCTTCAGCCCATCTCCCACGCAAGCCAGCTTTGGAACCTCCTCGGCATGGTGCTCGTCGGCTGGGGCAGCGTGCTGCTCGGCGGCTGCCCGCTGCGTCAGCTCATCCTCGCCGGTGAGGGCAACGGCGACTCCGCCGTGACCGTGCTCGGCATGATCGTCGGCGCTGCGTTCGCCCACAACTTCGCTCTCGCCGGCTCTGCCGCTGCGATGACGGACAACGTCTACTCCGCGGGCGGCATCGGTTTGCACGGCAAGGTCGCCGTCGCCATCGGCTTCGCCGTACTCGCGCTCATTTCCGTTCTCAACACCTTCGTCAAGAAGGACAACAAGTAAAGGAGACTACATAAAATGATCGATGCAAGAGGTCTTTCCTGCCCGATGCCCGTCGTCATGGTGCAGAATGAAGTCAAGAAGAATGCCCCCGCCGAGCTTTCGGTGATGGTGGACAATCAGGTGGCGGTGGAGAACATCACCCGCTACGCCACGTTACAGAAGTATGCCGTGACCGTTGCGGAAACTGACGGCGAATTCACCCTGACGCTCAAAAAGTAAGCAGCCAAGAAAGCGGGTGGGATTCCTTTTCTGCGGAAAAGCCACGGCGGTTGCAATGTGCCACTGGCACATTGCCAAGAGCCGCCTTTCGAATCCCCCATATACAAAAAAGCAGCACCCCGGATGGGGTGCTGCTTTTTTTGGCGCAGCGGGTGGGATTCGAACCCACGTGCGATTGCTCGCAAACTGATTTCGAGTCAGCCCCGTTATGACCACTTCGATACCGCTGCATATTCGATTTTTTTGCGCAAAAGCGAGTTTTTTGTTTCCGCTGTATAGCGCCTGCTTATTATGCCATAACTTTCTCCCGCTTGCAAGGGATTTTTTGCGAATCGGCAGCATATTCTTGCTGCATGAAAACGATCTATCTGTCACAGCCGCTCCCAAACTACCTCGCCGCGCTTTCTCTGCTCGGCCTTTCGGCGGCGGATACGCCCGAAACAGCCGATGCCCTGCTGCTCACGGGCGGCGGCGACATCCACCCGCGCTTCTATGGGCAACCGATAGCACACGCCGCCGACATTGACGAAGCACGCGATCTGCGCGAGCTCGCCCTCACACACGCATTTATCGCGCGGAGTGCCCCAATCTTCGGCATCTGCCGCGGCCTGCAGGTCATCAACGTCGCCTTCGGCGGCACGCTGCGCCAACACATCGACGGGCACGGGCAGGTCAACGGGATTGGCCGCCTGCACGAAACGCGCACCGATGACGCGCTCCTCCGCTCCCTCTACGGTGCACACTTCACCGTCAACAGCGCACACCATCAGAGCGTTGGCCGCCTCGGCACGAGCCTGCACGCCGTACAGTGGGCGGACGACGGCACGGTCGAGGCGCTGCGGCACGCGACGCTGCCTGTTTTTGCCGTGCAGTGGCACCCCGAGCGCTTATGCGGAGCGTTCGCTCGCCGCGATGCCGTGGACGGTGCGCTTTTGCTGCGCGCGTTCTTCTTTTCCTGGTGAAAAAGTGCAGAAAACTGCTTGACAGCGGAAAACTTCCATGCTATTATTCATAGGCTGACAATTGTTTGGGGGGCTATGCAGGTGTAGCACAATGGTCAGGGCACCAGCCTTCCAAGCTGGGGATGCGGGTTCGATTCCCGTCACCTGCTCCATTCAATATGCGCCAGTAGCTCAGTTGGATAGAGCAACGGCCTTCTAAGCCGTGGGCCGGGGGTTCGAATCCCTTCTGGCGTACCAAATACCCTGTTCAGCGATACCACGCATGGATACAGATATGTGGTGGGTGTAGCTCAGTTGGTTAGAGCACCGGATTGTGGTTCCGGGTGTCGAGGGTTCGAGTCCCTTTACCCACCCCACAAGAAAAGAAGGGATTGGGACGAGTCCCGATCCCTTTCTTCTCCCTCATAGGGGTGTAGCCAAGTGGTAAGGCAAGGGACTTTGACTCCCTCATCCGCTGGTTCGAGTCCAGCCATCCCTGCCAGTTCGCTCCGTTAGCTCAGTAGGTAGAGCACCTGCCTTTTAAGCAGGGTGTCCGGGGTTCGAATCCCCGACGGGGCACCAACAAAAAAAGCCGCCGTTTGGCGTCTTTTTTTGTTGGTATTCTGTCAGATACGCACGAGAACCCCGGATACCCGTGCCATGATTGGCGGTTGCCGCATAAGCGGCGAGCCAATCGGCATAGCTCGCCGCGCGGTACGCGCCGTTCCCGGCGCGTCCGGGGTTCGAATCCCCGTTCTTTTTACTTCCCCCGCTCGATCATTGTCGCAGCTTCTTCTCTTGTGATTAGGTCGCCCGGTCTGCTGCCATCCGTGACGTTTGCCTTCGTCAGCTTGTCCCATGCTTCCTTTGCCCATGCGCTGACCGGATTTCTCCCCAGCTCGGCGCGATACTGCTCCATAAACTGCTTCCAGGTTTCGTACGTCATATATTCCTCCATTTCTGCGGGACGTTTGCCCGCGCGGATCATCGCGTCCGTGTATTTCTCGCCGTCGTCCCACTGAAGA
>JAZLIU010000013.1:0-4210 GCA_045617565.1 Oscillospiraceae bacterium | reverse complement strand
CGGTGGGAAAGGCGTAGCACGTTCCGATTAGGGCAAGCAGGACCAGGCTCGCCGTGACTCCGCCGGAAGAAAGGAGCGCACGGCGCACAAAGTCGGCGTGTGAAATGGGAACACTTGCCCCCAGCGTGTCGCACAGGATCTCAAGCGGGAGCCCTGCGGTAAAGTCGTAGTAAATGCCGGCCTTTTCCAGCGCGGCAAGGAACGATTCCTCGGTGGAGGGAACCATCGCGCCGGCAGAGCCGAGCGCTTCGCCCAGAAGAGAGCCCGCGCGGCTAAATCCGTCCTCCGCCATCGTCAGTGCATCGCTGCCGCAGCGGGTGTACTCGCCGGTGTAAACGACGCGCACCGGCGCGGTAAGACCGCTGAGCTCGACCTCGACCGCGCCGCCGGAGGACGGTTCGGCGGAGAAAAGACCTTCCGCAAGCTCCGGCAGCGTCTGATCGGCAAACGTGCCGAACAGGGGTGTTCTGAGCAGGAGAAACGCCGCCGAGAGAGACAGGAGAATGATGGCGAGATTTTGCAGGCGGTTGATGACGGTACTTTTCTTATTCATGCGCAGCCCCCTCAACCGTGTCCTGCGCGATGGGAAGCGTCAAGCGCACCGTCGTGCCGGGGCCGGGACGATCCACAAGCGAGAGCGTACCGTTGTGACGCTGGACGATCTCAGTGGCGATGGAAAGGCCGAGACCGGTGCCGCCGGATTCGCGCGAGCGCGCCTTGTCTACGCGGTAGAAGCGCTCGAAAATGCGCTCGCGGTCGGCTTCGGGAATGCCGATGCCGTCATCCGCGACCTCCATCCAGACCTTGTCACCGTCGTCCCCCGCGGTGACGCGGATATGTCCGCCGTCGGGCGTATATTTGACCGCGTTGCCCAGCACGTTGAGCATGACCTGCTCAAGCCTGCCGCGGTCGCCCGTGATGAGGGGGAGATGTTCGGAGTATTCGTGCATCAGCTCGTGACCGTGGCGGCGCGCCTCCAGCTCGATGGAGCGGAGCACCGCGTCAATGGCGGCGGCAAACGGGAAGCGCGCCATATTCATCTCACTGCGGCCGGAGTCAAGGCGCGAGAGCGTGAGAAGATCCTGCACGATATGCGTCATGCGGTCGGTCTCGCTGATGACAACGTCAAGGAAGCTGTCTTCCGTTTCGCGCGGCAGCTCTTCGCCCGCCTCGCGGATCGTTTCGGCGTAGGAGCGGACGTTGGTGAGCGGGGTGCGCAGCTCGTGGGAGACGTTGGCGACGAACTCCTTGCGCCGCTCCTCGGTCTTGCGCTGCTCGGTCACGTCGTGCAGCACGATCAGCACGCCGCCGCGCTCCTCGTCGGAAAACGGCGCGAGGTAGGCCTCCACGCTGCGCTCACCGACCGTCAGTTCGGACTCGACAAAGTCGCTGCGCTGGAGGGAAAGTACGCGCTCAAACGGAAATAGCGGCTCGAAAATTTCATGGTAGCGGCAATCCTGCGGATTGCGGTCAAGCAGCACCGCGGCGGCGGGATTGCAGTGGATCAGCGCGCCGCTGCCGTCGTAGGCGACCACGCCGTCGGTCATGTGCAGAAAGAGCGTGTCGAGCTTGCTGCGCTCATTTTCCACGGCATCGTGCGTTTCGTGCAGGACGGACGCCATGTCGTTGAAGGTCGTCGTCAGAATGCCGATTTCGTCCGTGGACTCCACGGCAAGCGTCTCGTTGAAGTCGCCGTTGGCGATGCGCTCGGCGCCCTCGGTCAGCTTTTCGATCGGGTCGATCATCGTTTTTGCAAGCAGGAACGAGAGCATCACGGAAACGAGAAGACCGACAAGCATCGCCTGCAGGATGATAAGCAGCAGCTCGGAATTCAGGGAGGCGACGGTACTGCGGTTGTCGCGGATGTAGATGATGAAGCTGTTGTCTCCACCGGAGATGGGAATGGCGACGTCCATATAGTTTGCGGCGATGTCGCTCTCGTCGCCCACCTCACCGTTGCGCGCGGTGAGGATGTTCTCCGTCTGCGTGAGATTGTCGCCGCTGTCTTCGTCGCTGCCGGCGAGAAATGCGCCGGTCTTGGCGTCGAGAATGTAGTAGTTGCGGCTGCGCCCGTCGATGCCGAGCGTACCGGAGTAGGTCTCAAGCATGGCCTGAATGCGCTGCACGCCATCCTCCTGGGCGGCCTCGGAGCGGAGCGTCTGAACAAAGGAAGCGTTGCCCTCGCCGAACGTCTCGCTGACCTGCGCATAGAAGTCGTCGATATAAAAGCTGGTCACGCCGGTGATCAGAAATGCGCCCACGACCGCCATCAGCGACGTCACGAGCAGCAGCATGATCATCACGAGCTTCATGTGCAGACTGCGAAACATAAAGAGCAGCTCCTTTCTTTTGGGATTTGAAAGCGTTTATTATGTATTTGCGGAGAAATAGTAACCGACGCCGCGGCGGGTGAGGATGTAGACGGGGGTAGCGGGGTCGTCCTCAATCTTTTCGCGCAGCCGCCGTACCGTCACGTCCACCGTGCGCGCGTCGTCCCCGATGTAGCCGTAGTTCCACACCTGCTCCATCAGATCCACGCGGGAGAAGACCTTGCCGGGATGACTTGCAAGGAACGTGAGCAGCTCGTACTCGCGCTGTGTCAGGTCAACGGGGACGTTATTTTTGTAGACCTGATAGCTTTCGGTGTTGATCGTGATGCCGCCGCCGGCGCTCATCGCGGTTTCCTCGGAAGCGGGCGCGAGCATCGCGGTGCGGCGGATGTTCGCTTTCACGCGCGCCATCAGCTCGCGCATGGAAAAGGGCTTGGTGATGTAGTCGTCCGCGCCGATCTCAAGGCCGAGGATCTTGTCCTCCTCCTCTTCACGCGCGGTGAGAATGATGACGGGGGTGTTGTTCCCCTCGCCGCGCAGAGCTTTGCAGACCTCAAAGCCGGTCATACGCGGCATCATCACGTCGAGCAGGATGAGATCCGGATTACTTTCGCGCGCGACGGAGAGTCCCGCTTCACCGTCGTAGGCTTCCAGCGTCTCATAGCCCTCGCGCTGGAGGTTAAAGCGGATAATGTCCACAATGTTTTTCTCGTCCTCCACGATGAGAACGGTCTTTTTTTCATTCATCGGGCAATTCCTCCTTACTCTTGTCTCCGCGCCCGCTGTCGCAGGGCGTGTACTTTCAAAATGCCGCACATGGTCTTGGCGTCCTCGACCTCGCTGCGAAGCACCCGCTCGACCATCGTATCGAAGGGTGTGCGAACGAGATCAAGGAACTCATCCTCATCGGGGTCCGTTTCGCCGAAGCGAAGTCCCTCGGCAAGATAGAGGTGCAGTACCTCGCCGTAGCAGCCGGGGGAGACGATGATGGAGCCGAGCTTTGTAAAGCGCTCCGGAACCGCGCCCGTCTCCTCCCGCAGCTCGCGCAGCGCAGCTCGCGCGGGATCCTCCCCGTGCTCGAGCTTGCCGGCGGGGATCTCCTCCATCACCTGTGAGAAAACATAGCGGTACTGCTTCACGGTCAGCACGCAGTCATCGTCATCAACGGCGACGATGGCAACGCCACCGGGATGCTCCGCTACCTCACGGATCGCTTCGCCGCCGTTTGGCAGCAGCACGGTATCGCGGTGGACGAGCAGTATTTTTCCTTCATAAACGGTTTGCCGGGCAAGCCGCTTTTCTGTCATATCCATAAGACTGCGTCCCTCTTTTATTCCGTTATGTCATTGGGCAGAAGTGTGTCGGTGTAAACGCCGGAGCACCGGCAGCGAGCAGGGAGTTTGCCCCGTCCGCATCGTTGACGGTGTGCGCATAAATGCGGATGCCGCGCCGGTTGACGATGGGGTAGTAGTCCGTGCGCGATGACTCGCTGCGAGTCAAGAATTTCCACCGCGCAATTTTCTCCTTCAGGCGCGGCTTTTTGCTCTATGACGGCACTCTCCAGCGCAAGGACGGGCTGCCTGAGTTCGTCAAGCTCGCGCTGCGCTCTGGACAGCGATAGGCTCTTGCTGACAGCCACAGCCGACGGAACGACGATCAGCAGCGCAAGGATTGCCAGATATAAATGCTTGAAGAAGCGAACACTTCCAATGTCGGAGTTTTTTCACAGCACAATACCCCAAAATATCTATAATCTAATTCATGCTATCACATTCTCCGGGAAAAAGCTACTGTAAAATGAACGATTTGGGTAGAATAAAGCACGAATTGTTACGTTTTTGTGACAGCCCTTGTGCGATGAAAAGTTTTGTGCTATCATA
>JAZLIU010000012.1:0-6642 GCA_045617565.1 Oscillospiraceae bacterium | reverse complement strand
TCACTTCCTTTGTGCAAGCTGCATCAGCAGCAGCTTGAGCTCACCCTCGTTGTCGATGCCCTTTTCGCTCTTCATGCGTTTGTCGAGCTTCTGACACAGCTTCAGACTCTCCGCGCACCACTCCTTCGTGGTCTTGCGTGCCGCGTCGAGCAGCAGCCGTGCGCCATAGTCTGAGCGCATCCCCCACAAATCCATTAGCCACAGCTTATCCTTGCCGCTATCGAGCGCCAGACGCGCGGTGTAGATCTTTCGCAGCTCCTTGCCGATGACGGAGAGAATGACGAACGGCTCCTCCTGCTTCTTGAGAAGCTGCCCCAAAAGCTCGCTCGCGCGGTCATAATTGCCGCCCGTGATGGCGTTGGTCATGTCGAACACCACCGCGTCTAAAATCGGGTCGGCGACGGCGTTGACGTCGTCCACCGTCACGCGCTTGCCCTTGGTGTACGCGCCGATCTTCTCGATCTCGGGGATCAGCCCTGTCATGAGGCCGCCGCAGGTGAAGATCAAATGTTCCGCCGTCTGCGCGTCAATGTCTTTATCGAGTGCGCGGAAGCGGCGCGCGATCCAGTTGATGAGATCGCTCCTGCCCTGCGCCTCGAACTTGACCGCCAGCGCGTGCCTGTCAAGCGCCTCGCAGAGCTTTTTATAGGTCCTGTTCGGCTTGTATTCGAGCTGGTCGTACACGAACACAAGGCAGCAGTATTCGGGAAAATCGTCCAGCAGCGTAAGTAGCGCGGTGCGCTGCTCGTCGGGGAGCTTGAAGAGGTCGCAGTCCGTCACGGTCACGAGCGTGCGCTCCGCCATCATCGGCATCGCCTCCACCGTGTCGGCAAGCTCCTGCATGGAAAGTCCCCTGCCGCTGAGCTTATGGAAGTTGAACTCCTCAAACCCCGCGGGGACGAGCTTCTTTTTCAGCTCCCCCAAATAGTATTCGCGCAGATAGCTTTCCTCGCCGTGGAAGATGTAAACTTGCCCGATATTGCCCTCCGCGAGCTCGGTTTTCAGCTGCTGATAGCCCTTGTTGGGCGTCTTTTTCTCTGCCATTGGTTGTATCCTCAATTCACGGTAATGTGTATGTTTCCCTGCAAATCGGTGCGGTATACCGCCACGTCCTCCTCCGCGAGCCGCCAAAGCACCGCGTCGGTCGGGTGACCGTAGCTGTTGCTGCCCACGCTGATGACGCCGACCTCCGGCGTGACGGCACGCAGAAAGGCGCTGCTTGTCGAATTACGCGAACCGTGGTGTCCGACCAAAAGCAGCTCGATGTCCGGCAGGTCATAGGTACTCAGCAGCACCTCTTCCGTGTCGCTGTCCATGTCGCCGGGCAGCAGCGCATCGAACGTGCCGGCGGTACACAGCACCGTCAGCCCCTCCTCGTTCGTGCTGCCCCTACCCAGCGGCGGATAGACCGTCATCACCGCGTCGCCGAGGGACAGCTTCTCGACCTGCGAGGCGTACAAAACATTGATGTGATATTTCGTCGCAAGCTGCAAGATAGCGTCTTTTTGATACGTCTCATCCTCCACGTTCGGCAGCACCAGCGTATCGACGCCGATGCGCAATAGAAGCGTCCTCACGCCGTTGACGTGGTCGGCGTGGTAGTGCGAAAGCACGAGGTAGTCGAGGCGCGCAACACCCGCGCTTTGGAGATAGTCCGCCGCAACGGCGCCGGCGGAACTCTCGCCGCTTGTGCTGCCGCAGTCCACAAGCGCCGTTTTGCCCTGTGAGTGGAGCACCACGCTCTGTCCCTGCCCCACGTCGAGCGCGACGGCGTGCATGGAGCCTGTTGCAAACGGCAGTGTGCCGAGATACACGGTCAGCACAAGCGTTGCGACGCTCAACGCACCGGCAAACCACCAGCGGTACTTCCCTTTCCGCGCGAGATAACACGCGGCAAACAGCGCGTAAGCGTAGATGAGCCAGTATTTGAGGTAGTCGTTGGAGAAGTACAGCGCGTGGTACGGGATTTCCGTTAGGAACTTCGCAACTTTCAAAATGTAGAGCGCGCCCCAGTGCGGCAGATGCGCCAAAAACGCCGCCGCGGGTACAGACACGAAGCCGAGCGCGGTACAAACAAAGCCTACGCCGAACACCGCACTTGTCACGCCCAGGCACAGGAGATTGCTGATCGGCGAGATCAGCGCGAGGACGTTAAAATAGTAGGCGCTGAGCGGGATCGTGAACACCAACGCGCCCGCCGTCGCGGAAAATGAGGCAAGAACGAAGCGCAGAAGTCTGTTTTTCATTTTGATCTGCGCGTAGAGCTTCGGCGTGAGCCATAAAATGCCCAGCATCGCGCCGAACGAGAGCTGCAAACTGATGCTCGCCGCCGCGAACGGATTTTGCAGCAAAATGAGAAACAGCGCGAACGAAAGCGCCGTCGGCGCGTCGCTCTCGCGGTCAAAGAGCGGGGCGAGCAGCACAAAAATGAGCATCACGCACGCGCGCACAACGGACGGCGAAGCGCCGACCATGAGCGCGTAGAAAATGAGCACCGGAATGGCGATCGCCGAGAGGAGCTTTTGCCGATGCTTCCCGATGAGAAACGACAAAAGAGACAGCAGAAACGCACAGTGCAATCCCGACACGGCGGTGATGTGGTAGATGCCCGCCTCGCTCAGGTATTCGCTGTCCTCCTCCGTGAAGCCGGAACGATCTCCCAATAGAATTGCGCGCATAAATGGCTCCGTCCGCGCGGGGAAGATTTCGGCAAGCAGCGCCTTTGTCCGCCGCGCAAGCTCCTGCGGAAGATAGCGCAGAGCACTCCCAACCGCGTCCAGATACGTCTCCTCCCCGCGATTGTAGAGCAGGAGGAAGTCGCCCTTGGAGGTAAAGGTCGTGATGTCGGTCTCGCGCACCGTCGCGGCATCGTTGCAGTAGACGTTGACCGAAAGACGCTGCCCCGGGCGGACTGTCAAGAGGTTTTCCTTGCCATAGTAGACCGCATTTCCGTGCAGTCCGCGGTCTAAAATGCGCACTTCAACCTTTGCGCCGTAGTCCGTCGGCACGGCGTAGTCGCACACCTCGAGCGTAAGCGTCTCCATACTGCCGGCAAGCGCCTGATGCGGCTTCTGCACCAGTGCTGCATACGCTGCGTTGTACACGAGCGAAAGCGCCAGCGCTGCCGTGATGAGCGCAAACCGCCGCCGTATTTTACCCCGCAGCACGAGCAGACACACGGCAAAAAGCGCGCCAAAGCCCGCCGCAAGCGGCACAAGCCACGCAGACGGCAGAGCGTACTGCGCGGCGAAGATGCCCGCGGCAAAAGCGAAGCAAAATGTCGCAAGCGTTCTCATCTTGCGCGCGGATCGTCGCTCAGCCCGAGCAGATAGTCCGTGCTGACGCGGTAATACTCCGCGAGCTTGATGACCGCCCACACGGGAATCTCCCGCACGCCCTTTTCGTAGCGCCAATAAACATTTCTGTTCAAATTCAGATATTCCGCAATCTCGATCTGCGACTTGTCGTGATCGACGCGCAAATCTTCAAGCCTTTGAAAGTGCATAAGATCACCTCGCATTTATGCTACCATTTGGTAACATTACAAGGTAAATCTTCACCCGTTCGGCTTCACTTTAGTATAGCAGTTTTTTCCTGTCTTGCAATCATTTTTTGCAAAAAAAGAAACCGTCCGCAGACGGTTTCTTTTTTACTCGCTCTTAGCCCGGAGGCCAGGTCATGTCGCGGCCGGAGAGGACGTGGAAGTGCAGATGCGCAACGCTCTGCCCCGCCTGCTCGCCGATGTTGGACACGACGCGGTAGCTCTCGATGCCCTTTTCTTTCGTCA
Organism: Oscillospiraceae bacterium; assembly: GCA_045617565.1. Taxonomy (GTDB): domain Bacteria; phylum Bacillota; class Clostridia; order Oscillospirales; family Oscillospiraceae; genus Hominicoprocola. Next base: position 2,855 of record JAZLIU010000012.1, on the reverse strand, counting down.
CCTTGGCGATGACCTCGAAAATGTGCGCGACGACGGCGCTGTTGCCCTCGTTGACGCCCGCCACGGAAGCGATATGCTCTTTCGGGACGACAAGGAAATGCACAGGCGCCTGCGGGTCGATGTCGTAAAAGGCGTAGCACAGCTCGTCCTCATAGACCTTGTTCGAGGGAATTTCGCCCGCAGCGATGGCGCAGAACAGACAATCGTTCTTCATAGGAAACTCCTTTCAGATTTTTTAGACAAATCGGTTTGTTTCGGGATTATATACATAGCCGATGGCGGCGAGTTTTGCGCAGACTTCGTCTTTCGACTCATCCAGCGCATCGCACAGCTCGTTGAGGCTGTCAAATTCGTCCCGCAATTTTGTGTTGACAACGCTCAGCAGCATCATGGGATCGCCTGGCAGCATCAGGAAAGCACCTTCTCCACAAACGGCGCAACGGCACGGAGCGCGTCGCCGACCTTGCTCTTGTCGCTGCCGCCGCCCATGGCAGAGTCCGGCTTGCCGCCGCCCTTTCCGCCGACGATGGGCGCGATCTCACGGATGATGTCGCCCGCCTTGACGCCCTTGGCGATAGCGTCCTTGCCGCACACCGCAAGAAGACTCAGCTTCTCGCCCGCGAGCGCGATGACCGCGACCACGGAGGCGTCCTTGTCGCGCAGCACGTCGCCGAGCTGACGCAGGGCGTTCACATCGCCGGAGGTGACTGTATGGGTAACGACCTTTACACCGCTTATCACCGCAGCGCTCTTGAGCAGATCGTCCGCGCCGCCGGCGGATTCCTTGGCCTTGAACTGCTCGATCTGGCGCTTGTACTCCTTGATCTCGTCGAGCACGGCGTAGATCTTGCCGGAGAGCGCCTCGGGCGTGGTCTTGAGCTGAGAAGCGCAGACGCGCAGCTGCTCGCGCTCATTGAGCATCGCGCTGAACGACGCTTCGCCCGTGGTCGCCTCGATACGGCGCACGCCGGAGGCGACGCTGCCTTCGCTGACAATGCGGAACATCCCCGCCTTGGCGGTATTGTCCAGGTGCGTACCGCCGCAGAATTCCATGGACACGCCGCCCATTTCCACCACGCGCACCACGTCGCCGTACTTCTCGCCGAACATGGCGATGGCGCCCTTCTTCTTCGCTTCCTCGATGGGCAGCACCTCGGTGACGACCTCGTAGCCGCTTAAAATCCACTCGTTGACAAGCGCCTCGATTTGACGCAGCGTCGCGGGAACGATGCCCTCAAAGTGGGTGAAGTCGAAGCGCAGGCGATCCGGCTCAACGAGGGAGCCCGCCTGATGGACGTGGTCGCCGAGCACCTTTTTGAGCGCAGCGTCAAGCAGATGCGTGGCGGAGTGCGCGCGGCGGATAGCGCTGCGGCGCGAAACGTCAATGGAGGCGGTGACGTTGTCGCCGAGCTTCAGCTCGCCGGAACTTAGCTTGCCGTAGTGCAGGAACTTGCCGCCCTTGTTCTTCTGAACGTTGGTGACAACGAAGTTGCCGAGAGAGCCGCAGTCCGCGACCTGACCGCCCATTTCGGCGTAGAACGGCGTCTTGTCGAGCACGATGGCGGCGTCCGTGCCGGCGACCAGCTCATCGCGCAGCTCATCCTCGGCGATGATGGCGAGGACTTTCGCCTCGCAGGTGTCGTTCTCATAGCCGACAAACTCGGTGGCGGGCATCTCCTTACCGAGATCCACGCCGCTCCAGCCGAAGTCGCCGAGCGCCTTGGTGGCGGCGCGGGCGCGCTCCTTCTGCTCCTTCATGAGCGCCTTGAAGCCGTCCTCATCGACCTCCATGCCCTCTTCCTTGACCATCTCGATCGTCAGGTCGATGGGGAAGCCGTAGGTGTCGTAGAGCTTGAAGGCATCAGCGCCGGAGAAAGTCTTCTCCCCCGCCGCCTTGTGGTTTTCGAGCATCTCGGTGTAGATGCGCATACCGCCGTCGATGGTCTTGGCGAAGTTCTCCTCCTCGGTGCGGATGACCTTGGTGATGTAGTCCTGCTTTTCGCGCAGGTCCTTATATTCGCACTCGTTGACGGCGATCACGGTGTCGACGATCTCATAGAGGAACGGGCGGTTCACGCCGAGGAGCTTACCGTGACGCGCGGCGCGGCGCAGCAGGCGGCGCAGGACGTAGCCGCGGCCCTCGTTGCTCGGCAGCACGCCGCCGCAGACCATCATGGAGGAAGAGCGGATATGGTCGGTGATAATGCGCAGCGACACGTCCTTTTCCTCGTTCTCATGGTACTTCACGCCCACGATCTCGCTGACCTTGTTCGTGATGTTCATGACGGTATCGACCTCAAAGAGGGAGCCGACGTTCTGCACCACGCAGGCAAGACGCTCAAGACCCATGCCGGTGTCGATATTCTTCTGCTTGAGTTCGGTGTAGTTGTTCTGCCCGTCGTTGTCGAACTGGGTAAAGACATTGTTCCAGATTTCAATATAGCGGTCGCAGTCGCAGCCGGGGCCGCAGGTCGGCTTGCCGCAGCCGTGCTCGATGCCGCGGTCATAGTAGACCTCGGAGCAGGGGCCGCAGGGACCCGCGCCGTGCTCCCAGAAGTTGTCCGCCTTGCCGAGGCGGGTGATCTTGTCCGCGGGGATGCCGATATCCTTGTTCCAGATGTCGAACGCCCCGTCATCGTCGGTGTAGACGGAGGGATAGAGCTTGTCCGCCTCAAGACCGACGACGTCGGTGAGGAACTCCCAGCAGAACGGGATGGCGTCCTTCTTGAAGTAGTCGCCGAAGGAAAAGTTGCCCAACATCTCAAAATAGGTGCCGTGGCGATCGGTCTTGCCGATGTTGTCGATGTCGGGTGTGCGGATGCACTTCTGGCAGGTGCAGACTCTCTTGCGCGGGG
>JAZLIU010000011.1:0-3663 GCA_045617565.1 Oscillospiraceae bacterium | reverse complement strand
CGGATATTGTTCATCCTCTGTACCCAAAGCATCTGATTGGATGCTTTCAGTGCTTCTGTCACATTTTCTTTTTCAGACAGAGATTTCACGATTCGATCAAACATCTGCTCTGCTGCCGAATCCACCTCTTCCAGATGGGCGTTTAGTCTGCCTGAAAGAAGCAGCCCGGAATAGACACCGCGTCTGTGCTCACGAAGAAATCTTCTGCATCGTTCACCCCATACGCCAATCTTTGGGGAATCTGGGACTATCAACTCGGGCAGCAAATAATCTCCTTGCTGACGGTACTTGATGTTGTTTTCTGACATTTTCGTAATCCTCCAAAAGATTTGATTTCCTGCAATTCCATCATTTGGGCTGATTACAAAAGCCTGAGGGAGACACTTCCTTACGGAGTGTCTCCCTCGGGGCGTTTCTTTTTTGTCCTTTAGCCGATGGCAATATAATAATACGTTTGATTGTTTCCGTTTAGCTGTGCGGAATAAGTGTCGGCAAACCAGGAAAGCGTGTTCCCGCTTAAAGTGGTCGTGGCAGAGGAAGAGGCAAGGCCGGCGCCGATGTGAGTGTCAAAATAAGTGAATTCTTCGCGCCAGATTGCAAAGCTCGATGCCGCGTGATCCGAAATCATGACCCACTTGGGGGTAAAGGGAAACGTGATCGAGTTTGGGCTGCTGCTTCCGCTCCTGCCGTTTCCGACATATTGCCCAAGTGCGATCTTCGGTATCCCGCCGCAGGCCGCGTCGATGGCGGCAAAGGCGTCGTTGAAGTCGTCGTGGTGGATGCGGTCGGTCGCCTCGAACTGGGGCAGGTGTAAATTAACAGTTTCGTTCATACTTTCCTTCAAAAGTAATAAGAATCTTGTTACTTTTTACATTATGTAAACCGCAGTGAGAATATTCTTCTCACTTTTTCGTGGTTTTTCGCAAAAGTAATAAGATTCTTATTACTCTTTCGACTTTATGTAAACAAGCAACGCGGCGTATGTTACAAACAAGTGATAACAATATGCGCCATTTTGCATTTACCGTTCCGCGGCGCCCTTCGTTGGACGTTCCGGTGCAACGGGCATAAAAAACCGCCACTTTTCCGGTGGCGGTTTCTGCACTTGACAAACGAGAAATATCTTGCTAATATAATAACAGAGGGTACCACCGTAAACGGTTAGCCCCGCTAAATGTTAGTTCTAATTTGCATTAGAAACCGTCACTTTGCCGAGTGGCGGTTTCTGCTTTTCAAGACGAGTTGAAGCATCAGCTTTCGCAGTGTCAACGTGATCGTCAAGCGCATATGTATCACCTCCCTTAAAGGGAGTGACCAACCGCCTACGTTTATGTGATACCCTCTACAGCATATTTTAGCAAATCCGTTCGATTTTGTCAATCGTGCATGGGGTCGCCCGCTTCAAAAGAAAAGAACCGCCTTTCGGCGGTTCTTTTCTTTTGGAGCAGGATACGGGAGTCGGACCCGCCTCTTCAGCTTGGGAAGCTGACATACTACCGATGTACTAATCCTGCATCGCGGAGACAGTATAGCACACGCCGCGCGGCATTTCAAGCCGAAATTGGGTATGCACGGCGCAAATCTTTCATATCCTTTTACCAAATTACATGGGGAGGAATTACTATGAAACGATTTTTAAGGCAATACTGCATTGCCCTAACGCTGTGTCTGGCGCTTTTGCTGCTCACCGTCCCCGCGCGGGCGCTGGAGCTTAGCTCGCCGTCGGCGCTGCTGGTGGAAAAGGCGACGGGCAACGTCCTCTATGCCGAAAGTGAGCACGAACCGCGCGAGCCGGCGAGCATCACGAAGATCATGACGCTGCTGCTGACCATGGAGGCGATCGACAACGGCACGCTCTCGTACGACGATATCGTCACCGGCAGCGCACACGCGGCAAGCATGGGCGGCAGTCAGATCTGGCTCAAGGAGGGCGAGCAGATGACCGTGCGCGACCTCCTCAAGGCGGTTTGCATCGTTTCGGGCAACGATGCCGCCGTCGCCCTCGGCGAGCAGCTCGCGGGCAGCGAGGAGGCGTTCGTCGAGCGGATGAACAAGCGCGCGCAGGAGTTGGGCATGAACGACACGCATTTCGTCAACTGAACCGGTCTCCCCGCCGACGGGCACGTCACCTCGGCGTACGACATCGCGCTCATGGCACGCGAGCTGATTCTGCACCACGGCGACATCCGGCAGTTTACGACGGTGTGGATGGACTCGCTGCGCGACGGCGCGTCCATGCTCGTGAACACCAACAAGCTCATTCGCTTCTACGACGGCGCGACGGGACTCAAGACCGGCTCGACCGACACCGCCAAAAGCTGCCTGTGCGCCACCGCCGAGCGCGACGGCATGGAGCTCATCGCCGTCGTTTTGAAGGCGCCGACCTCCGATGAGCGCTTTGAGGACGCAAAGGCGCTTTTGAACTACGGCTTTGCCAACTACGCGCTGCTCACCGTCACGCCCGACGCGGCGCTTTTGCCGCTGCCCGTCACGCTCGGCGAACGGGACACCGTACAGCCCGTGCTGACGCAGGACAATACGCTCCTGCTCGACAAGGCGCGCGCGGGCAATCTCACGCAGACGCTCGAGCTTCCCGAAAGCATCACCGCCCCCGTGATAAAGGGCGATGCGCTCGGCTCTCTGGTGCTCACGGACGCCGACGGCGTGACGGTCGCGACGCTGCCGATCCTCGCGGGGGAGGATGTTGCCCATGTGACGTGGTGGCAGATGCTCTGCCGCTTCCTCGCCGCGGCATTCTGCGTTGTATAACGGCATTTTCGCCAAATCTTCCTCCTTTTTCGCCAAAAAGCTGTCGTTTTTTCACAAAAAGGAAAAAATATCCACACTTTTTGGAATTTCACGCTTGACATAATGCGAAAACGCGCTATACTGCAAGTAATTCAATAAGTCTTGATAGAGGCGCGGCTGACAAGAGTAGCTCCCGCCACCGGCAGGAAACCGGGGGAGCGAAAGGGGACGCCGCCGAAGAGCTTTTCAAATTCCTGTTTGGAAAGTGTCTGGGTCGTCGGGAAACACCCGGCGGACTGTCGTTCGCAAGAACGGAGTGCTGTCATGATCTTTGCATAGTGTTTATGTTTAAGTCATGATGGAAGTCATGACTTAAATTTTTTTACCGCGGAAAATGCGGGAAAGGAGTTCTTTATGGATTTCGTCAATACCTTCTGGGCACTTGTCCCCCCGATCATCGCCATCGGTCTGGCGCTGATCACCAAGGAGGTCTATTCCTCCCTGTTCATCGGCATTCTCGTCGGCGCGCTGCTGGTCAACGGCTTTGCACCCGTCGCCACGCTCGACACCGTGATCAGTGACGGTCTCGTCGCCGGTATCGAGGGCAACGCCGGTATCTTCCTGTTCCTGGTGCTGCTGGGCATCATCGTTGCGCTGGTCAACCTCGCCGGCGGCAGCGCCGCGTTCGGCCGCTGGGCGCAGAAGAACATCAAGTCCCGCGTGGGCGCGCAGATCGCCACCTTCGTGCTCGGCGTTCTGATCTTCATCGACGACTATTTCAACTGCCTGACCGTCGGCTCGGTCATGCGTCCCGTGACGGACGGTCACCGCATCTCCCGTCAGAAGCTCGCCTCCCTCATCGACGCGACCGCCGCGCCCATCTGCATGATCGCTCCGATCTCCTCCTGGGCTGCC
>JAZLIU010000010.1:0-3305 GCA_045617565.1 Oscillospiraceae bacterium | reverse complement strand
CGCGCACGACGAGGATCTTGTCCGCCTTGAGAATGGTGGACAGGCGGTGCGCGATGACAAGGCTCGTGCGCCCCGCCATCATGACCTCCAGCGCGTCCTCAATAGCGTTTTCGGAGTTGCTGTCGTGCGCGCTCGTCGCCTCGTCGAGAATGAGGGTCTCGGGGTTTTTCAGAATGACGCGGGCGATGGAGATACGCTGCTTCTCGCCGCCGGAGAGCTTGAGTCCGCGGTTGCCGACCTCGGTATCGTAGCCGTTCGGGAGCGAGACGATGAGGTCGTGAATGCTGGCGACCTTGCAGGCGTTCTCGATCTCCTCCATCGTGGCGTCAGCCTTGGCGTATTTCAGATTATCGAGGATGGTGCCGTTGAAGAGATAGGTGTCCTGCGTGACGATACCGATGTGCTCGCGCAGGTACTTGAGGTCGAAGTCGCGCACGTCGACGCCGTTGATCGTGACGCTGCCCGCATCCACATCGTAGAGCCGCGGAATAAAGTTGACCACGGTGGATTTGCCGCTGCCGGAGGGGCCGACGATCGCGTACATCTTCCCGCCCGGAACGGTGAAGCTCACGTCGGTGAGGATCTTCTTTTCCGGCGTGTAGCTGAACGCCACATGGTCATAGACGATGTCGCGATCGCGCACGGCGGGCTTCTTCCCGTCTTTGGGCGAGGTGATGGTGTTCTCGCGGTCAAAGTAGTCGAAAATGCGGGAGAAAAGCGCGAGCGAGCGCGTGAAGTCCACGCCGACGTTCAAAAGCGACTCAACGGGGCGGTAGAGCCGGTTGATGAGCGCGACCGTCGCCGTGATGGTGCCGACGGTGAGCGCCGTGTCCCACTGGCGAATGATGAGAAGTCCGCCGGCAAAGTAGATGAGAAGCGGACCGATCTGCGTGAACATCCCCATCACCACGCGGAACCAGCTCCCGCTGCGCTGTTCTTTCATGGCGATGCGCGCGACCTCCTCATTGACGCGGGTGAATTCGGCGTACTCCTTTTCCTCACGCGTGAAGATCTTGACGAGCATCGAGCCGCTGACGGAGAGCGTTTCGTTGATGATCTGATTGAGTTCATCGCGCTTCGCCTGACTCTCGGAGAGGAGCTGGAAGCGCGTCCTGCCCACGGACTTGGTCGGCAGAATCAGCAGCGGGATCACCACGATGCCGACGATGGCGAGCTGCCAGCTCATCGTGAAGAGTGCGACGAGCGTGGTGACGACGGTGGCGATGTTGGACACGATGGACGACAGCGTCCCGGAGATGACCGAGCTGACGCCCGAAATGTCGGTGTCCATACGGGTGATGATGTCGCCCTGCTTCTCAGTTGTGAAAAACGCGTGCGGCATATGCAGCAGATGGTCGTACATCTGATTTCTCATGTCGCAGATGATGCGCTGCGAGATCCACGCGTTGATGTAGTTCTCCGCGATGCCGATGAGCTGGCTGACCGTGAGCGTGCAGAACGCGGCGATGAGGAGCTTGATGAGCAGCGTCAGGTCTTTCCCCACCAACGCCTCGTCCACGATCTTCCCCGTGATGAGCGACGGAAACAGTCCCACGACGGCGGAGAGCAAAATCGTCACGAAAACGACGGCGAATTGCAGTGCATAGGGCTTTAGGTACGACAAAATGCGGCGAAGCAGCTCCTTCGTCACCTTGGGCATATTGTTTTTCTCTTCCTCGGTCAGAAAACCGCGCGGGCCAAAGCCACGCATTCCACCCGGCATAGACAACTCCCCTTTTCGGCCGCGCTGCCGCGGCCGCTGTATTTTTCGTCATTATACCGCAGAGCGATCACTACTGCAAATCTTTTTCTTATCATTCGGCAAGCGGTTTTTATATAAAAATGCCGACGCTTGCGCGTCGGCGAAAATGAAGTCGGGCAAAATCAGGTGTTATGTCGACTGATCGGACGGCGGATGAGGAGCGAGCGCATCTTCTTGGCGTCGAACGGATAGAGCGGGTACAGATACCCACGCCCCGCGATGGGCTTGGTCGTGCAGATCATCACGAGAATGCCGATCGTGCCGAGCACGAAGCCCGGGATGTCGAACGCGCCCACGAGCAGCAGCAGGCACAATCGCATCAGGTTGAACGCATAGCCCAGCTCGTAGCTCGTTTGGGCGAAGTTGGCGATGGCGACGAATGCCATATACGCCAGCACCTCCGGCACGAGCCAATGCGCCTGCACCGCGAAGTCGCCGAGCACCAGCGCACCGATCATCGAAAATGAGTTGGAAAACGCCGATGGCGTATTGAGGGACGCGAGCTTGATGAGATCGACGATGAACTCCGCGAGCAGAAGCTGCACCAGAAGCGGCACCTCGTACTCCTCCGCAACGGAGAGAAAGTGCAGTCCCGCCGTCGTGCGCGTCGGGTCCTTGACAAGCAGATACCACACGGGCGTTAAAAAGAGCGTGAGCACAAAGACGAAGTAGCGCAGCATCCGCAGATACGTTCCCACGAGCGGCGGGAAATAGAAGTCGTTCGCCTCCTGCACGAAGTCAAAAAAGTGCGTGGGCAGGATCATCGCGGCGGGGGAATTGTCAGTAAGCACCACGATCTTGCCCTCCATGATCTCCGCCGTCGCGGTGTCGGGGCGCTCGGTGTAGCGCACCTTGGGGAACGGGTTCCACCACTGCGGTTTCATCATCGACTCGGCGATGCTCTCCTGCGACATGGCGATGGAGCGCGCGTCGATCGCATCAATCTTTTGGCGCACCTCCTCCAGAAGGTCGCGGTCGACCTTGTTTTCCATATAGCAGAGCACCACGTCCGCGCGGGATTTGTCGCTCACCTTATGTCCCTCGAGCGTGAGCTGCGGGTCACGGATGCGGCGGCGCAGGAGAGCTGCGTCCGTGGTGAGCGTTTCGATGAAGCCGTCGTGCGCGCCGCGCAGCACCTTGCCGCTCGACGGCTCCTCCACGCTGCGGTCGGGAAAGCTCTTGACGTCGATGAGCGCGCACTGCTCAAAGCCCTCGACGAGCAGCAGCGTCTTGCCGAGAAAGACTGAGGTGGTGATTTGCTCCATGCCATTCTCCGCGCCCACCTCGCCGAATGTCACATAGCGCTCAATAAATTCCTGCATGGTGCGCGTCATCTTCGTTGAGGAAAGCGAGAGCCAGAAGCTGATCATGCGCTCGATGACGCCGTCGTCGCCGTAGCCGTCGACAAACCAGATCTTCGCACGGCGCTGCCCGATGATGAGACCGCGCGTGATCATGTCGAAGCAGCGCTCGCTTCCGAGCAGTCCGTCGAGCCGCTGCACGTTTTCGTCAAAGTCATTTCCCAAATACTCCATATGCGCCT
>JAZLIU010000009.1:0-11696 GCA_045617565.1 Oscillospiraceae bacterium | reverse complement strand
GATCTGGACGTCTGCGCGGACGATGTGGTCATCGCCACCGGTGCCATCCGCTACGAGCACACCTCGCGAGAGTACGCGCCCATCGAATTTCCCGCCGTGCCCGATTTTGCCGTCACCACCGCGCTCAAGGCCGCCGCGGAGTCGCTGGGCTTTCGCACCCACATGGGCGTCGTGCAGTGCAAGGACAGCTTTTACGGGCAGCACTCCCCCGAGAAAAGTCCCGTCTACTATGAGCTTCTGCAAAAGTGGGAGACCTGGAAGAGACTCGGCGTAAAGGCCAGCGAAATGGAGTCCGCCGCGACCTTCGTTGTCGCCGCGGCGCTTAAATGTCGCTGCGGGAGCTGCTTCCACACCGTGTGGAATCAGGAGCGCGAAAAGGCGGGGCTTGACCAGCGCATGAGCGAGAATACCGGCTCCGCCGTCCGTACTGCCGTGGAAGCGATCAAGCTGCTCATCGCACAGGACTGAGAAAAAGCCAATGGATAAGAAAGTAATCGGTATTCTCGGCGGTATGGGGCCTCTCGCCACCGCAGACCTGTTTCAAAAAATCGTCCTGCACACCGCGGCAAAGTGCGATCAGGAGCATCCGCGCGTGTGCATCGACTCCAACACGGCTATCGCCGACCGCACGGCGGCGCTGCTGCACGGCGGCGCGGACCCGCGCCCGGAAATGATTAAGAGCGCACAGCGCCTGGAGTCCATCGGCGCGGATCTTCTCATCATGCCGTGCAACACCGCGCACAATTTTTATGACGACGTTGCCGCGAGCGTGAACATCCCCGTGCTGCACATGATCGCCCTCACGCGCGACGCGCTGAAAAATAAGGGTGTGAAGTGCGCCGGGCTTTTGGCGACGGACGGCACGGTGCAAACCGGCATCTATCAGCGCACGTTTTCCGGCAGCGGCATCGACCTGCTCGTCCCCGGCGGTGACGATCAAGCCGCCGTCATGGATATTATCTACAATGGCGTCAAAGCAGGCGACATGAACCACGATGCGGCGGCATTCCGCAAGACCTGCGAAAACCTCATCGCCCGCGGCGCGGAGGTGCTGATCCTCGGCTGCACGGAGCTGCCCCCCGCGTTTGACATCTATCATCTCACCTACCCCAACGTCGATCCCACGCTGGAGCTTGCCCTCGGCGCGATCCGCGCCGCCGGCTGCACGGTGAAAGAATAACAATCGGAGGTGTCCCATGAGCTACGCAGACGAAGTGTTCATCCAAAACTGCAAAGACATTCTCGCAAACGGCGTGTGGGACACCGATCGTCCCGTCCGCCCGCGTTGGGAGGACGGATCTCCCGCGCACACGATCAAAAAATTCTGCCTCGTCAACCGCTACGACCTCAAAAAAGAGTTCCCCATCATCACCGTGCGCCGCCAGTACTTCAAAAGCGCGGTGGACGAGCTTTTGTGGATCTGGCAGAAAAAGAGCAACAACGTCCATGAGCTTTCAAGCCGCATCTGGGACGCGTGGGCGGACTTAAGCGGCAGCATCGGCAAAGCCTACGGCTACCAGCTCGGCGTAAAGCACCACTATCCCGAGGGCGATATGGATCAGGTGGACAAGGTCATCTGGGACTTGAAGCACAATCCCACCTCCCGCCGCATTATGACCAATATCTACACCTTTGCCGACCTCAGCGAAATGGCGCTCTACCCCTGCGCGTACTCGATGACGTTCAACGTCAGCGGCAACACGCTGAGCGGCATCCTCAACCAGCGCTCGCAGGATATGCTTGCCGCGAATGGCTGGAACGTGATGCAGTACGCGGCGCTGCTGACGATGATGGCGCAGGTCGCGGGGCTGGAGGCGGGCGAGCTCGTCCACGTCATCGCGGACGCGCACATCTACGACCGCCACGTCCCCATGATCGAGCGCATCATCCAAAACGAGCCGCTCCCCGCGCCGACCGTCACGCTCGATCAAAGCATCACGGACTTCTACGCATTCACAAAAGAGAGCTTCACCGTGGAGAACTACCAATTCCACGAGTTCAACGAAAAAATCCCCGTCGCGGTGTGAGGAGGGTAGCCATGCTTGAAGCCATCGTTGCCGCGGGCCGCGACTGGGGTATCGGCGCGGATGGGACGCAGAGCGTCGTGCTGCACGCCGACCGGAAGCATTTTCGCGCCGTGACGGAGGGTGCTGCCGTCATCGTCGGGCGCAAAACGCTCGCCGACTTCCCCGGCGGCAAGCCGCTGCCGAACCGCCGCAACATCGTGCTCACGCGCGGCGACCTCACCGTCGAGGGTGCGGAGGTCGCGCACACAGCGGAAGAAGCCATCGCCCTCGCGGGGGACTCTCGCTGCCTTGTCATCGGCGGGGCGAGCGTTTACCGCGCGCTGCTGCCATACTGCACGCGCATTTATGTGACCAAAATCGACGCCTGTCCCCTGTCGGACAGCTTTTTCCCCGACCTCGATGCCTCGCCCGACTGGGAAATCGAGCGCGAGAGCGACGTGATGGAGGAAAACGGCGTCCGGTTCCGCTTCGTCGACTATATCCGCAAATAAGAAAACGGCAGCAGGACGCTGCCGTTTTTCAGGCAAGATCGAACAATTGTGGTGCGCGGATTGCGCTGTCGGGATTTTCGTCAATCGAGGCAAAAACCGCAGGGAATCCTTGTCGGATTTCCGAGGATTTTTGTGAAGAGTGACGGAAAGATCCGCAAGCAAGACGTGTACCGAAAATTGTGCGATATTGCCCATAAAGGAGGTGCTTTGCCGTGTCCGAACTGCATACCGACGTGCGCTATATCAAGGGCATCGGCGAAGCGCGCGCCAAGAGCCTTATGAAGCTCGGCGTGACCGACCTCAAATCGCTCCTGTCCTACTTCCCGCGCGCCTATGAGGATCGCAGGGCATACAAGAAGATCGCCGACCTCATCCCCGGCGAAATGAGCTGCGTCTGCGCGACCGTCGCCGCTGAGCCGAAAGCGAGCCACATCCGAAAGGGGCTTGACCTCGTGAAGCTGCGCGTGGTGGATGAAACCGCCGCGCTCGATTTGACCTACTTCAATCAGGCATACCTCAAAAACACATTCCACACGGGCGACACGTTCGTCTTTTACGGCAAAGCAGAGGGGACGCTGCTGCGCAAGCAGATGACCAACCCGCTCTTTGAGCGCGAGGGCGCACACCAAATCACGGGGCGCATCGTGCCGATCTACCCGCTCACGGCGGGCGTTTCGCAGACGCTTTTGTCCAAAGCCGTCCGGCAGGGTCTCGATGCCTGTGCCGACGCGCTGACCGATTTTCTGCCCGAGGAGACGCGCCTCGCCCATCAGCTCTGCCACACACGCTTTGCGTATGAAAACATCCACTTCCCCGCAGATGACGAATCGCTCGCCATCGCGCGGCGCAGGCTCGTCTTTGAGGAGTTGTTCCTTTTGACGCTGGGACTGCACCTGCTCCGCGCCCGCCGCGCGGATGTGCGGGGGCCGCAGTGCGAAACTGTCGATTTGCAGCCGTTTTACGCCGCGCTGCCGTTTTCGCTGACCGGTGCGCAGAGCCGCGCCGTGGACGACATTTTGCGCGACATGACGGCGGAGCGCCCGATGAATCGGCTTGTGCAGGGCGACGTCGGCTCGGGCAAGACGATGATCGCCGCCGCCGCCATTTATTTCGCCGCGAAAAACGGCCTCCAGAGCGCACTCATGGCGCCCACCGAGCTTCTCGCCGAGCAGCACTATCACTCGCTCGCGCCGCTGCTCGAAAATTTAGGCGTGCGCTGTGCGCTGCTCACGGCGTCCACCACCGCGAAAACCCGCCGCTCGATCCTCTCGCAGCTTGAAAGCGGCGAAATCGACCTCGCCATCGGCACGCACGCGCTCATCTCCGCCGACGTAGCGTACCAAAAGCTCGGATTGGTCGTGACCGACGAGCAGCACCGCTTCGGCGTCAGTCAGCGCGCGGCGCTCAACGCTAAGGGCGAAAACCCGCATCTTCTCGTCATGTCGGCGACGCCCATCCCGCGAACGCTCGCGCTGATGATCTACGGCGATCTCGACGTGTCTGTGGTGGACGAGCTGCCCCCGGGGCGGCAGAAAATCGACACCTTTGCCGTACCGAGTTCGTATCACGAGCGCATCTACGCCTTCCTCCGCAAGCTCATCGCCGAGGGGCGGCAGGCGTACATCGTCTGCCCGATGGTCGCGGAGAACGACGAGCTGCCCGACGAACGCAAGGCGGTCACGAAATACGCGGAAAAGCTGCAAAATGAGGTGTTTCCCGACCTGCACGTCGCCCCCATCCACGGCAAGATGAAGCCGAAAGAAAAAGAGAGCGTCATGCGCGCCTTTGCCGCAGGGGAAATCGACATTCTGGTTTCCACCACGGTCATTGAGGTCGGCGTGGACGTGCCAAACGCCGCGGTGATGCTCATTGAAAACGCCGAATGCTTCGGCCTCTCGCAGCTCCATCAGCTGCGCGGGCGTGTGGGGCGCGGCAAGCACAAATCGTACTGCATCTTAATTTCCGACAACACAGGCGACGACAATCGCCAGCGCCTGAAGGTCATGACGCAGACGAGCAACGGCTTCACGCTCGCGGAGGAGGATCTCAAGCTGCGCGGCCCGGGCGACTTTTTCGGCTCGCGCCAGCACGGTCTGCCCGCGCTCAAGGTCGCCGACCTCACCTGCGATTTGGAGCTGATGCACGAGGCGCGCACCGCCGCGCAGCAGTTGATCTCGCAGGACGACGATCTCACCGCGCACCCACTGCTGCTCGCACGCATCCACGAGCTATTTGAGCTCAACGCGGACGCAATGAACTGACGATTCTGCGCAACCTGCGCTTTATTCTTAGAAAAAGAAGGGATCTTATGGAACAGGTCACCAAAATGCTGCGCTCTTACCTTGTGCGTTTCTCGTTCCGCCTGCTTGTCCTCATCAATGTGTTTTGTGTGTATCTTACAAACCGCAGTCTGCTCGACTTTACGCAAAATCCGAAGCTGCTCCACCCCATCAACCTGCTGTGGCTCATCTTTCTCATTTCATTTGCCATGCAGCTCTCGCCCAAGTCGCGCGTGAGCCGCGGATGCCTGAAGCAGTTTCCGACGCATTACGACAAGATTGAGGCGGTCGTGGACGAAATCCGTCTTCGCACCAAGATCTCGCGGCTCGATCTCGGCGCCACGCGCGTGGGTCTTGTATGGGCGGCGCTCAACTTTGCCATCGCATTCTGCTTTTACAAGCACTGGATCGGCGTGCCGACGATGGTGCTCATCGCCACGTTCTATTATGTGTCGGACATCATCTGTATCGTTTTCTACTGCCCGTTCCAAAGTCTTTTTATGAAGAACAAATGCTGCGTCACCTGCCGCATTTTCGCGTGGGGCACGATCATGGTCGCAACACCCTATATTTTCATTCCCCATTTCTACTCGTGGTCGCTCGTGGCGCTGGCGCTCGTATGTACCGTTCTTTGGGAGTACACCTATCGCCACCATCCCGAGCGGTTTCTGGAGGAAACGAATGCGTTTCTCGCCTGCGAAAACTGCACCGACCATCTATGCGTCATCAAAAAACGCCAAGCAAAATAAAAAAGACTTCGGAGCGTTGCTCCAAAGTCTTTTTATTGTCTCGCATTTATTCTTTGCCTTCCGCCGCGTTCATTTTGGCAAGCTCCTCTTCTTCCAGCGCGCGGTAGGCGACCTTGCCCACGAGCGTCTTGGGCAGCTCCTCACGGAACTCCACATCATAGGGCATGGCGTACTTGGCGACGTGCTTGGCGCAGTAGGCGAGGATATTTTGCTTCGTCTCCTCCGTTGCCGCTGCGCCGGGATTGAGCTTGATGAATGCCTTGACCTTCTGCATCTTGTAGGGGTCGGGCACGCCGATGACGCAGCTCATCTGCACGGATTCATGCGCGTCGAGAATGTTTTCGAGCTGCCCGGGATAGACGTTGTAGCCCGACGAGATGATCATGCGCTTGGCTCTGCCGCGGAAGTAGATGAAGCCCTGCTCATCCATCGTGCCGAGGTCGCCCGTATATACCCATGTTAAACCGTCGTCGTGCTTGCGCAGCGTCTGTTCGGTCTCGTAGGGGTGCTTCATGTATTCCTGCATCACCGTGGGGCCGGCAAGGAGGATCTCGCCCTCTTCGCCGTAGGGTAGCTCCCTGTCCGTCCCCGGCTCGACGATCTTGATGTAGGTGTCGGGGAACGGGAGACCGATGGAGCCCTCCTTCGCCATGTGCGTGGGCGTCAGGCAGCAGGCGGTGACGGTCTCGGTCGTGCCGTAGCCCTCGCGCACCTGAATGGTGGCGTGGTGATCGTAGAGGAATTTGTCGAACTTCTTCTTCAGCTCCACGCTCAAACTGTCGCCGCCGGAGAACACGCCCTTGAGCGAACTCAAGTTCGCGCCCTCCATGCTCGGAAGCCGCAGCAGCGCCTCGTAGAGTGTCGGCACGCCGGCGATAAAGTTGCAGCGGTACTTGACGATCTGCTTGGCGTAGCTCTTGGCGGTAAAGCGCGGGATGAGGATGCAGCGGCCGCCGTTGGCGAGCATCGAGTGGACGCACACGCCGAGGCCGAACCCGTGGAACAGCGGCATCGCGGCGAGCATCTTATCGCCCGGGCGGAACATCGGATTGGTCGCCACGATCTGCGCGGCGAGTGCGTTAAAGTTGAGGTTGGTGAGAACGATGCCCTTGGTCGTGCCCGTCGTGCCGCCGGAATAGAGGATAACGGCGGGATCGTCCGCGCCGCGCTTGACCTTGTAAGTCTTATAGAAGCAGGCGCGCGACAGGCGCATGAAGTCTTTCCACATGATCACCGGCGCATCGTCGGGAATTTTGGCGATCTTGCGCCCCTCGGTGAGCATATAGCCTGCCTTGATGGGCTTACTGAGCGCGTCCTTGACGGAGGCAATGATGATGTTGACGACCTTGGTCTTTTCACGGATATTTTCAAACTTGTGATAGAACTGATCCAGCGTGATCGCCGCCACGGACTCGGACTCGTTGAGGTAGAATTCGATCTCCTTTTCCGCGGAGAGGGGGTGAATCATGTTGGCGACGCCGCCGACGAGGTTGACGGCGTAGAACATATAGATCGCCTGCGGGCAGTTGGGCATGGCGATGGTCACCCTGTCGCCCTCGCGCACGCCGATGGTCTTGAGCGCCCGGGCGCAGTTTTCGATCTCGCGCACCATGGCGCGGTAGGTCGTCGCCTTGCCCATAAAGTTGAACGCAATGCTGTTGGGGTACTTTTTGGCGATATTCTCCACGGCTTCAAACATGGAGCCGTCAAAATAGTCAAGGTGCATCGGCACATCGCCCATATAGTCCTTCCACGGGGTCTTTACGATGGTGTTACTCATAATCGACTTCCTCTGAAAGCGATCTTTCCAAAAGCTCCGGATGCATTACCAGATACTTGAACAGGCGCACGCTCTTGGCGTAATAATATCCGTCCGCAATGCGCTCATCCACGGTAAACCCCACATCGAGCGTCTCGCGCATTTCGACAAAGCCGTGTTCGTCGTACACGGGCGTCCACTTCTTCTCGCCGATGATGCAGAAGAACGAGCAGGTGCCCCAGTTCGTGAGGTGATGATACCCGCTTTTGAGCTTGATCGAGCCGAGGTTGGAGAGGAACACGGAGGCATAGTTCGGATCGTCCGCGATCATCGCCTTCGGCACCCAGCCGTGCTTATCGAGCCAGCGGACAAAATGGACGATCAGCTTACTGATGAAGCGCGGGAGCTTGTTGAGGATATTCATCGTCTCGTCGGTGGAGTTATCCTTTTTCTCGTCGCGGCACTGCGTCACCTGACGGAAGATCTCATCGTGGATGGTGTCCACCGTGTCCTCCGGCTTCGCGTCGAGAAACGCCATCGCCTCCTCGCTCGTGTCGGAAAACTCCTTTTTGATGACGAAGCCCGCCGTCACCTTGTTGCGCTGATAGTAGTTTTCATTGGCAAAGAAGCGGTTGAGCTTCGGGCGCAGCGTGACGGTCTTGACCAGCGCGGTGACGATAACGTGGAAAAATGTGTACTTGAAGGCGATGCCCTCCACGTTCTTCTTCGCCAGATATTCTTTTATTGGGCCGAGGTCGATGCGCTCGGCGATATAGGCCTCATTGTCCGCGCGATTGGGGTAGATGATGCCCATGATGAAATGCAGAGAATCCACGTCGCGCAGGAGCTTCGCGTCGCGGCGGTCGCCCCACCTGCGTTTGTTTTCTGCCATACTTTCACTTTCTTTCTTTTTCTTACACTTCGGCAAAATGATGATTGAACATTTCCAACCATTGTGAATGATACCACAAAGTTACAGCGTATGCAAGTGCCGTCGTCGCGGCGGCAGCCGTCTTCACGCAAAATTTACGTTTCCTGACAAAAAGTGCCGTGCTTTCTCTTGTCACCGCCGCCGCTTTATGATATAGTATATTAGTCAAAGTATATCTATTCTGGAGGATTATCGTTTTGGAACGCAAAGAGATCCTGGTCAGCGCCGAGGAGCGCGCGCGGCAGCAGGAATTTTCGGAAAGAGTGCGCGCTCTCAATGCGCAGCGTACCCGCGCCCCGCTCGCGCTGGTGGACACGTTCGGCTGCCAGCAGAACGTCGCCGACGGCGAGATGCTCATGGGCCTTCTCACGGAGATGGGCTACGAGCTGACAAGCGACGAAAACAGCGCCGACATCATCCTGCTCAACACCTGCGCCATCCGCGAACACGCGGAAAAGCGCGTGTACGGTCACTTAGGTCGCCTTACCCACACAAAGGCGGCGAAGCCCGAGCAGATCATCTGCCGTTGCGGCTGCATGGCGCAGCAGAAGGTGGTCGCCGACAAGGTCAAAAAGTCCTACCCCCACGTCGATCTCGTACTCGGCCCGCAGGCGGAATGGCGGCTGCCGGAGCTTCTGTGGCAGGTTCTGAGTAAACGCAAGCGCGTCTTTTCCATCGACGATGAGCACGGCAGGATCGCCGAGGACCTGCCCGTCGTGCGCGAGGGCAGCGTGCGCGCGTGGGTGTCGATCATGTACGGGTGCAACAACTTCTGCTCGTACTGCATCGTGCCCTACGTCCGCGGACGCGAGCGCACCCGCGTTCCCGAAAAGGTCATCGCCGAGTGCCGTGAGCTCATCGCGCAGGGGTATAAGGAAATTACGCTGCTCGGGCAAAACGTCAACAGCTACGGCAAGGACCTCGGCACCGGCTACGACTTCGCCGACCTGCTCGCCGCCATCGACGGAATTGACGGCGATTACTGGCTACGCTTCATGTCGAGCCAGCCCAAGGACGCAACGCCAAAGCTCTTTGACACGATGGCCGCCTGCCGCCACGTCTGCAAGCAGCTCCATCTCCCCGTCCAGTCCGGCAACGACCGCGTGCTCAAGGCGATGAACCGTCCCTACGACCGCGCGAAGTACATGGAGCTCATCACCTACGCCCGCAGCGTGATGCCCGACATGGTGCTCACCTCGGACGTCATCATCGGCTTCCCCGGCGAGACGGAAGCGGAGGCGATGGACACGGTGTCGCTTGTCGAGGAGGCAAAATTCGACGCGCTCTTCACCTTCATCTTTTCTCCGCGTCCCGGCACGCCGGCGGCGAAGATGGACGATCCGGTTTCCCGCGCGGAAAAGCAGAAGTGGTTCGACCACTTGGTTGACGTGCAGAACGCATACAGCGCGGAAAAACACGCCGCCTACGTCGGCAGCACCGTCCGCGTGCTCGTCGACGGCGAGAGCGATGATGCAGAATTCCCTCTCTCCTGCCGCACGGAGGGCAACCGCCTCGTCCGCGCCAAGGGCGGCAAGGCGCTCATCGGCACATTCGCCGAAGTCAAAATTACCGACAGCAATACCTGGGCACTCTATGGGGAGGTAACGAAATGAAAATTACCACATTACTCGAAAACACCGTCTGCCGCGACGATTTCAAGTGCGAGCACGGCCTGTCGCTCTACATCGAGACGGGCAGGCACAAGCTGCTGTTCGACATGGGGCCAAACGCCATGTTTTTGGAGAACGCCGAAACACTCGGTATCGACTTAAAAACCGTTGACACCGCGTTTTTGTCCCACGCGCACAACGACCACTGCGGCGGACTGGAGCTGTTCTGCAAGCGCAACACCGCCGCGCCCGTCTACCTCCAAAAGCGCGCGTTCGGCAATTACTACGTTGTCACGCCGAAAAAATGCGAATACATCGGGCTTGACAGCGTGCTGAAAAAGTACGCCGCCGAGCGCTTCCGCTACGGTGAGGGCATCGTGAAGATCGACGACGAGCTGACCGTCTTTTCCGACATCAGAACGCGCGATCTGTGGAGCCACGCGAACGACACGCTGCGTGAAAAGTTTGATGACGAGTACCCGCTCGACGCGTTTTTGCACGAGCAGAATCTCCTCGTCACCGAGAACGGCAAGACCGCGCTCTTTGCCGGCTGCGCGCACAGCGGCATCGTCAACATCCTGCGCCGCGCCGAAGAAATTCTCGGCAAGTCGCCCGACGCCGTGTTCGCCGGCTTCCATCTCTACAACCCATCGCTCGATGCCCCGGAGCCGCGCGCACTCGTGGACGCCGTGGGTGAAGAATTGAAATCCCGCGAGGGCACGCGCTACGTTACGGGACACTGCACCGGCTCTGTCGCCTACGGCTGGCTCAAGGAAAAACTCGGCGACCGCCTCGACTACATGGCGGGCGGCACGACGTTTGAAATCTGACCGCTTGACTGCCAGTCAAGAGACCTACCATTTTGAGAAAGAGAGAACGATCATGGCCGAAATGACGCCGATGATGCGGCAATATCTCGAAATTAAAGAGCAG
Organism: Oscillospiraceae bacterium; assembly: GCA_045617565.1. Taxonomy (GTDB): domain Bacteria; phylum Bacillota; class Clostridia; order Oscillospirales; family Oscillospiraceae; genus Hominicoprocola. The sequence goes on along the minus strand of JAZLIU010000009.1, from coordinate 917 downwards.
AACAAGGACTCCATCCTCTTTTTCCGTCTCGGCGACTTTTACGAGATGTTCAACGAGGATGCGCAGACCGCTTCGCGCGAGCTCGACCTCGTGCTCACCACGCGCGACCGCGGCAAGGAGAAAGAGGATCAGACGCCCATGTGCGGCATCCCCTACCACTCGTCCGACGCTTATATCGCGCGTCTGATCGCCAAGGGCTACAAGGTCGCCATCTGCGAGCAGACGGAGGATCCCGCGCTCGCCAAAGGCCTTGTCAAGCGCGACATCATCCGCGTCATCACCCCCGGCACGGTGATCGACAGCGCGTGTCTGGACGACCGGCGCGGCAACTTCCTGTGCGGCGTGTTTTTCGACGAAAAGAACGCGGGCGTGGCGTTTTGCGATATGTCCGCAGGGCACACGCACGTCACCGCGTTTTCGGGTGACGACCGCTTTGAGCATCTTGCCAACGAGCTCTCCCGCTTCTCCCCCGCCGAAGCCGTTCTGAGCGCGGATGCCTACGCAAACGCCGCGCTCGTCACGCTCCTGCGCGAAAATCTTTCCTGCGCGGTAGAAAACGGAAGCAGCCGCTTTGATCTCAAGGCGGCGGAAAAGGCGATTTTGTCCCAGTACGGTGAGGACGCTTATGCCAATCTTCCGCGCAATAATCCCGCCGCCGCGCTCGCGCTGGGCGGACTGCTCTCGTATCTGTACGAAACGCAGAAAACCGATCTTTCCTACATCAAGGATTTAGAATATTACGAGCAGGGGCGCTTTATGGAGCTTGACCTCTCCGCGCGCCGCAACCTGGAGCTCACCGAAACGCTGCGCGGCAAGGAAAAGCGCGGCAGCCTCCTTTGGGTGCTCGACAAGACCAAGACCGCCATGGGCGCGCGGTGTCTGCGCTCCTATTTGGAGCGTCCGCTGCGCGAGGTGAA
>JAZLIU010000008.1:0-8951 GCA_045617565.1 Oscillospiraceae bacterium | reverse complement strand
GAGGATGAGCTTGCCGCCGTCGATGTCCTCATCGGGATCGTCGGAGAGCGTACAGCTCACGACCTCCGCGAGCTTTGCGTACGTCGCCGAGCGCGTCAGCGGCGTCGCGGCGAGCAGACCCGCGATACGACCGCAGTAGTTTGCCGCCGTGATTGCGCCGTCGGTGAGCACAAGGTCGCTCGCGCAGAAATTGATGATGCCCTCGTGGTCGGGAGCCGTCGCGTTCGCGGTCACGAGCTTGATGCCGCGCCCCGCGGCGCGCTCGCTCTTGACGTAGGAAATGACCGTCGCGCTCGTCAGACCCGGCGCGGCGAGATAGTCGAACGTGAGCGCATTCAATGCGGTGTAAGCGTCATCCTCGTCCGCGCCGACGCGCAGCACGATGACCTTGCTCGGGCCCGCCTCGAAGCACCACTTGATGACGCGGTAATTCTCCGCGGTGAACTGGGTGCTCACGACCTCGGCAAGGCTTCGATACGCCCTGAGCGTTGCGCCGCCCGCGGTGCTGTCGGAAATGGCGAGCGCCACCACGCCGCGGCTCGAGCGTTTGATGGCGGACAGCGCCGCCGTTTCAAAAGAGATAAAAATTTCGGGTAAACCCATGGTTTTCCTCCTGTTTCAATGGTTTTCAGGGGTCAAAATGCAGCACCTGCATCACATCCGCGTCCGTCTCACCGCTCCTGGGCGGCACGGGGACGCTTACTTTCAGGTGGAACGAAAGCTCGTCCCCCTCTGTTTTGATTCCCAGCGGCGAGAGCACGCGCTTCACCGTCTTTCCGCCCTGCGTGAGCACCATCGGCACGCCGCGCAGCAGCACGGGCACGAGCGCGGCAAGCGCCGCCGTCTCGCCCGTGCGCTCGCGGTTCACCGCGTATCTGACGCGCACACCGTAGTCATGCTCGCAGAGCCTCCCGCCGGACGTGAGCACCGTGCCGTTTTCGGCGATGTTCACGACAATCAGCGGGTATTCTCCCGCGTGCTTCGCGCCCTCGCACACGGCGTGCACGCCGGTCTCTTCCTGCAAATACGCGCGCACCGCCTCAGCAATATGGTTCATGATTTGTTTCTCCTCCAACCTGGACAATTGTCACACCGTCGCGGAATCTCCCGCCGCGCACCGCACCAGCGGCAGCGGTCGGCGATGCGTACCGTGTGTCGTCAATAACCCACTACAGGCAGTCATCGACTGCACGCAGCGGCAAGTCCGCACAAAACCCTTTTCTTTCGGGTGTCCAGAGGGATACTTTCTTTTCGGGAAAAGAAAGTATCTCTTTGGGTCTGACGCCAGGCGACGCAGTCGCCGCGGGCGTCCCTTGCCCCCGCAGGAGCACTCTCAGGACTCATGTGAGACTTGTCCGTTTCCAACCGGCAGCTCGACCTCCAGCACCTCCACCACCGTCACGCAGTGGCTCGGATAGCGCACGCTGTCGCTGCTTCTGCCGTGATAGCCCCTGCCCGACGCGTCCGAGATGACCACGCGGTCGTTCAGTCTCAGATAGAACTCCGGCATCGTGTAGAGCGCGAGGGAATAGCCGCTCTCGGCAATTTCGCTCCTGCCGACCGTCGCGGGCGCGGCGATGAGCGCGGAGCGCGAGAGGGCGCAGGGGATGTCGATGTAGACCGTTTCCTCCGTACCGTCGCTTTTGGGACGGTAGACGCACACCGTGCGGTCAAACGTGCGCAAAAGGGCGCGTTTCATCACGTTATCGGTCATGCTTCACCGTCCCCAGCTTACAAAACGGCCGCAGAGGGGCGTAGGAGGCGCTGTGAGACGTTTCATAGGTCACGGCGGTATCACCGCGCGTCACGCTCTTCACGTCGCTCTGGCGGCCTTCTACGGCCAAAAGAAGCGATGCCACGGCCTGCTCCATCTCTTCCGGGATGTCGTCGCGGTTACAAAACGCCATCGCGCGCTCCGCCGCGATTTCGGCAAGCACGTCTCCGCGTTCCCCGAACGACTCCCCCGCGAGCGTCTCAGCGAGCGCGAGGATGCGCGTGAGCTGTTCGCTCGAAACCGTGCTCATCAGGTCTCCACACCTTCGCCGCCGTTGCCGCCGTCCTCCTCGGCAGGCTCGATGACCGCACCGACGGACACAACGCTGTTACCCGGCACGAACAGGTCGTAGAGATAGCGCGCCTGGATGGCGGTACCGTCGAAGAACTGATTCTCCTGCGGGGAAAACTGCTTGATGGAGTCGAGCTTGCTGACGGCAAGGGGAGCGTCGCAGTGCGCGATGAGCACGTTGATGTCCTGCGCGTCGTCATCTGCGACGATGCCGCCGTCGTTGCCGTCGCCGTCGAGCGCGGAGATCGCGGTCTTCATGCGGCTCTGCGGCACGAAGATGCAGGGCAGGTCGTCGAGCATCATGACGTTATCATAGGTCACGCCGTTGATAGCAACGCTCGCGCCGAACGTGACGGAGTGGTAAGTACCCGTCGCGGCGGACAGGAACGCGCTCTTATTCTTGTGAGAAATCAGGGCGACATAGCCGTCCATGGCCTCCGCGTCGTCGCGCACGACCTGCAGAAGGTCCGTCACGGTGTCGATGGCGTTGCTTGCGTCGAGGGTTTCCTCCACGATGTGCGTGGCGGCGTGGGCAGAGTCATCCGCGGCAAGCGTATAGAGCTTGTTGATGCGGTAGGTGTCCTGCTCTCTGACAAGCGCGTTGCGCGCGAACTCGCGGATGACGTTCTCGGCCGTGGCGATAAAGCCGGTGTCGTTAGGGTCGGTGCGATCGAGCGCGAACTTGACGCCGCGGTCCATGGCGAGGGAATAGGTGTGCCACGCGTTGGACACCGTGCCGCTGGGATAGGCGGTGCCGTCGCTCTTGCTCGCGTCGAAGTCGCCGAGACCGGACGTGGAGAGCGTGGAAATTTCCACGTCGCGGCCGCCGGTAAAGCGGACTTTTCCCGCCTCGGGAATCATCCACGCGGTCGCGGACGCGGCGACAAGCTCCTCGTCGATGAACTGCTGGTATGCCTTTGCGTAATCAAAAGACATTTTTATACCTCCGGTAATCAGATTTTTGCCCGTTTCGGGCGATTTTAAGGATAGGAGGGCCGCGCGGCAGGATATGAGGAACGTAATACACGGCGCCAATGGCAACGCCGCCTGGAAAGGAAAGTTACCGCGCGACCCATACTCTCAGCATAGAGCGCTTTTCCGCGCCCGCCTCGTGAACTCTTTCCCGAAAACGCTTCTCGTCTTTAAAAAGAGTTTTTCCTTGTTTTATCCTCATGTACAACGCCCCCGCGTTCTGCATCCATTGTCAAAAGCATTCTGTTCCTTCCAGATATTGACAGTTTTCGCTTTTTCGCTGTATAATTTGGTTATGAATATTGCAGAATACTTAAATCAACCGGTATTGGGCGCTTATGTGCCCCCGGAATTTGAAAATAACTTTGAAGAAATGGACGACCTTACCTTTTCTGATGAAGAGGCAGAAATCATTTCAGCACTGAAACAGCTGACAGATGCTGATGGCAGGGAACATGGCATTGTTCTTGTCAACGGTGCGCCTTTCGGGGATTTTATTCAGGGAACAGACCGTTCGATTCCCCTGGACAAAGCATCCTTGCCGCGGGATGGGCGGGTGTCCCTTTTTCACAGCCACAGCAACTCCGCACCTCCATCAAGGGCCGATTTGAGTTATTTTTGTGTGGAATCGGTTGACAGAATTTGTGCCGTCGCATATAATGGCGACGTCTTTACTGTCGATATCGATTCCGGTTATCGCCCCGACGTGAGAGAATTTAACGCGGTTTGTGACCGGATCGACCGTGAAGTGGATAGTGAAATTGTTTTTGATGCCCGTGTAATTGATTGGACGGAGGACGAAAGAAACTACCGTGCAATGCACGAGTCGTTTTTCAGAATATGCCGCTATTTTAAATGGACGATGAGAGGAGGGAGACTATGAAATATCTAAGCAAGACCATGCTTCCGCAGGAAGCCCGAGAAGCCGTTTTCCGCTATGCAAAAACCAGTCAAAAGGATTTTGAGGCCGCAAGAGAAGAATTTCTGAAGATTCTCCCGACGCTTCAGAAAAATTACCTGGCAAAGACGGAAAACCAAATGACAAACTACTAAGCAGCGAATTTGAGCAGACGCAAATTGCGTCTGCTCTTTGCTTTTCTTTCGTTTACAAACCTTCCTCACGTGAGTTTTGTCCGCCGCCCTACACCCGCGTCCCGTTGATGATCTTCCTGATCTGCCGCTCGGAGAGCCGGAACTGCGACGCGAGCGCCCGGTAGTTCCCGCCGTTGAAGCGCGCCCGAATTTCGCGGTCGCGCCCGTCGCGCCGCAGCGACTCCGGCTTGGGGATGTAGAGGCACTGTCCGCCGCAAAGGTCGGTCAGCGCCAAAAATACGTCCATCCCGAGCGCATCCACGATGTCGCGGTAGTCCTCGGGGATGTCCTCACGGCGAATCGTGCGTAAATCCTGCGTTTCCTGCGTGGTCAAAGTCATAAAAAAAGCTCCTTCTCGTCAAATCTCTCGGATATGTGTTAACATAACAAACAATCTCACAGCCGCAGCCCCGAAAGAGCAGGGGAGGGGGCAGCCCTCCGCCACAGGCTCCTTGCGCCCTCGAGCGCGTCGGGCCCGTCATCGTGCGCGCCGAGCGGAAACTCGGAGAGCTGCTGCAAAAGCAGCGTCTGATTGCGCTGAAACAAAATGTACCCGTTGCGGATGTCGGGCTGTAAGCTCTCCACGCGCATCGTCTTGTCCTCGGTCGAGCGCACGCCCTGAACGGGGAGGTAGAGCCCCGCCTTCGCGCTCTCGCGCGCGAGCTGCTCCTTCAAAAACCATTGGAACTGGTTCGTTTCCGCGCCGAAGAGCGCATAACCGCGCCCCGTCTCGCGCCGCAAAAGCCGCTCTTTTTCGAGAATGTCCGCGATGATGCGGTCGGGATGCCGTCTTTGCAAATCCGCGTCATAGACGTACGCAAGCCCGCTTTTCCCGTCCACCGCCAGCGTGATGATGGCGCTATAATCGCTGTTTGCGCTCCTGCCGAGCGACGGGTCGCAGTACCCGTAGAACCTGAAGCGCTCGTCGCGCCAATCGACCTCCGCCGGATTGTAAAACCGGAACCACTGCGCGGAAAACAGGCACGCCCCCGGGTCGATGGGCTGATTCTGCATCTCGGAATTGAACGCGCTCTCGCCCTCGACGAGCTTCATCACCCGCAGATCGTAGTACGAGAGCTTTTCGCCCCACAAAACCCTGCTGCCCGCGAGCATCTCCTTGCGGTGCTTATAGAAAAACGCGTGCGCGGTCTGCTCGCGCTTTTCATCGGACAAATCGGTAAACCGCCGCTCCCACTCGCCCCACAGCGGGGAAGGGGAGTCGGAGAGCACCGCGCGGTACTTCCGCGCCTGAAATCCCGGGTTATCCAGCAAATGCGTAAGCAGCGAATCGTGGTGCAAAATCGTCCCGATGACCACGATGTCGGTATACCGGTCGCCGGACTTACACACCGCCTTATAAAACCAGTCCGCAAGCTTCTGGCGCTGCTCCGCGGTCCTCACGCCCTCGTCGTTCTCGATGTCGTCGCAGAGGATGAGATCGGGCCGCCGCTCGTAGTTGCGCCGCCCGCGCAGCTTCTGCCCCGAGCCGACCGCGTCGATGCGGCAGCCGTTCGTGAGCAAAATCGAGCTCGTTTTCCACGTTTTTTTGCCCGTCTGCTCCCCGAAATCGCGCAAAATCAGGTCGTTTTCCTCCAGCTCCGTCTTGATGGCGTCCAGAAACCCCACCGCCTGCGCCTCGGTATCGGACACGAGCAGGATATATTTCTTGTACCCGTAGAGCGCGGCGTGGAGCGCGTTCTTGAGGCTCATCACCGTCGATTTCGCGTGTCCGCGCGGCGCGGCGACCGCGGTGCGCGTGCCCGTCTCGGACAAAATTTCCCCGCATTTGTCCAGCGGCGAGCGCCCTTTCATCACTCTTGCGCTCCAGAGCCTGTCGAGCTCCCGATGGAAAGCAGGGGAGGGGAGGGCGAAGTAGTGGCGCAGATAGTACCGCCCGAAAAACTCAAGGTCAGTCGCCGCGCGCCGGTAGTCCGTCGTGTCGGCGCACAGCGCCGCGAGCGCCGTCGCCCCCGGCTTTCCGGCTTCAGCCTGCTCAACACTCACTCCGTTCTTTTTTTCAGGTAACATATCTTTGTCGTCCGTCTCCTCTCCGTCTGACCGTACTCTCACACCCCCGAACCCTTGCACGCCCCCGTACAACAGGCGCAAAAAAAGACAGTTTTCACCCCGTCGCGGCATTGGTCGCCTTGCTCGCCTTCGCTCGCAATTCTCCCGCCGCTTCCTCGAAACGCCCTCGCTGTATCCGCCACAGGCGGCGCTTCGGGCGTTTCCTCACATGAGTTCTGTCCGACTTGTCCGGAAATGCCCCTTATTTCGTCTTTCCCCCATTTTTATTTGCATTTCCCGTTATTTTCTGCTATACTCCATCATGAAGTATTATCCCCCATTCAAGGAGGTGTCCCCATGTCCGACGCCAACACGCTCGAACCCGTGCAAAACGGCGCTCCGCTTCACTTTTTAGAAACCGAGCAGTTCTCCGAAATGCTCGCGACCTACCGCAAGCTCAAGCCCCTGCACGACAAAAAGCCGCGCCTCTTCGCGGACGAGTGCGAAAAGTACGATTTCGCGCAGATCTTCCCCATCATGGACGAGTTCTGCGCCGTGCACGACCTCACCACGCCCGAAGCCGTCACGGCGCTGATCGGGGAGGGGAGCGCGGAGACCGCCGTTTTCGCCAGGACGCTCTCGGACATCTTCACCGCCACGCTCACCGCGCACGCCACGGAGTACGACCTGCTGGGCAACAGTCCCGCGACCTATTTCATCTGCGGCGTGTGGGCGAACATGAAGCGCGGGCGCGAGTTCCACCCGGCGTCCAACGGCATCACCGTCACCTACTCGGAGCCCGACGCCTACGGCAACCAGTCCATTCGCTACCGCAACAAGGACTATGAGATGACGCTCGTGTTTGAGGCCGTGCAGGAGTACACGAAAAACCTTTCCTGGACGGCGCACCGCCTCCTCATCTACACGCTCATGCGCGGCAACCGCGACTCCTGGCGCGCAAACGCGGCGACGTTCAACATCGCGGAGTACATGGAGTGGGCGGGACTGCAAAGCCGCGACGCGGCGTACCGCCAGATCAAAAAGGACATCCAGTCCATCACGAACATGAAGCTCACCGCCGAGAGCTACAAAAAATACTTTGAGTCCTTCTACATCACGCACCTCGCCACCGAGGCGAGCATCAAGAAATACACGGGCGAGGTGAAGATCACCTTTGCCGAGAACGTGCGCCACTTTTTGACGCAGTACTATCAGCTCATCCCCGACTGGATGGGTCAGCTGAGCGAAAACGGCTACCGCATGGCGTTTTACCTCTATTACCGCGCGCGAAAAGCGCCGCTTTCGGAAAACGGCACGTTCCACGTCCGCGTGGAGGATATCGTGCAGTACATCGGGCTTCCCACGAAGGAGGAAGTCAAAAACCGCAACTACGACGAGGCGATCATGCGCCCGTTCAACAAAGCCGTCGAGGAGATCGAGAACCTGTCGGCAGGCAGTCTCCAGATGTCGTTTGAATATGACAACATCAACACCTTCTTAGCCGGTCAGATGACCGTGGGCGTGGACGACACCGTGCAGTCCTACGTCCATAAGATCGAGCGCTCCCGCGCGGCAAAACAGCTCGAAGCATCCAAAAAACGCACCCCCCGCAAGAAAAAAACGACACAATCCGACTGCTCCGCCCCCGAAAACGAAAAAGAATAACTTCACGATCGCTTACGTTACGTCCACCCTTAAATTTCCATAGACTGTTGCATTTTTCCATACACGTCACCCGGTTTTCTGCATATCCTATGGAGGAACGCAATTTGTCAAAAAAGAGATTGACTTTTTTGCGTTCTATGCTAAAATAGCATCAGCGGACGGAATGTCCCGCCTGTGAAGCAAGGATTGCTCTGAGCAGTGCTTGCAGAGGCTCCTCTCCGGTTGCGTGTTTTCCGCGTCTCAGATAGGCATCAGCCGAAAAACAAAACACGAAGTAAACACTGATTGCCCCAACTTTCGTTGGGGCAATTTTTCTGGTGCTTGAAACACCTCACCGGAGTCAGCCATGAAAGAGATAGAAGCCAGCATCTCCGTCTATGAACGCCTGCGCGCAAAGCAGTACCGCATCACAATCTCCGAGCTCGGGAAATCGTTTTTGCTCTGCTTCAAACCGAAGCACTACCATCACCTGATAGGTTTTCAGCACCTGACCGATCTTCCGGATATTGCTTCCTGTCCAAAGGGCACATCGCACTTTTACCGCCTTCTGAAAAACAAAACATACCGTGAAGACGCCATACGGGAAAGCACACATTTTTCCGACATTCATGAACGAATTACATCTTTCTCGCGTGTAGAGCGCCTGTTGACCGCTTCGAAGGCAAAAATTATTATTGATTTCGACCCAACAAAAGCCGATTCGCAAATCAATGCAAGATTTCTCCTGTTTGAACGAGAGGGAAATTCATTTGCCGGTGAAGCGATTACCTACTATAACCTCTTCATCGGATACAACAACCGGCAAGACTACTATTATCCGGCAACCTACATCGTGGAGCATTCAAGAAAATATCAAAGTGAGCAGAACTATCTTGCGTGCACCATTGAAGAAGTCCCTCTTGGAAAGACAATCGCTCAACCATCCGCCCCAACCCCATGACCCCCTGCACGAAACCGTGTCGGACATTTGATTTTCCGTCACGGCGCGGCAGGGAAGCGGTGGAGCGTTTTCCACAAAATTTACCCAAAACCGCGTACTTTTGCAGAAAAATCCCTCCAAAACGCGAACTTTTCCCAACTTTTCCCCGTTTCTGTGCATAACCTCCCCGCAGGACGGGTAAACTAACGGTTTTCCCCCTCCGTATTCCTC
>JAZLIU010000007.1:0-4307 GCA_045617565.1 Oscillospiraceae bacterium | reverse complement strand
TTCGTCGCACATGGCGACGGCCTCATCGTGCGCGGTGGTGAAGTCGATGCAGCCGCCGGAGAGCTTCTTTTGCAGCTCACTCAAAAGCGTTTCGCGCTCCGCGCCCGCGAGGTCCATCTTGTTGATGAAGAGAAATACCGGCACCCCATAGGCTTCCAGCAGCTTCCAGAGCGTGCGCGTGTGGCTCTGCACGCCGTCCGTGCCGCTGATGACGAGGATCGCATAGTCGAGCACGGAGAGCGTGCGCTCCGCCTCGGCGGAAAAATCGACGTGGCCGGGCGTGTCGAGCAGTGTCAGCTCCGTGTCGCCGACGGTCAGGATCGCCTGCTTGGAAAAGATCGTGATGCCGCGCTCACGCTCAAGCGTATCGGTGTCCAAAAACGCGTCACCGTGGTCGACGCGCCCGAGCCTGCGCAGCGCGCCGCTCAAGTATAAAAGCCCCTCGGAGAGCGTTGTCTTGCCCGCGTCAACGTGGGCGAGGATGCCGACGGTGATCTTTTTCATACGTTACCTCTTCGATAAAACAAAAGCACCACATCGTGGTGCTTTCGCCTGTATTTGATGAATTACTTGAGCTGTTCCAGATCCTCAAGCCCCGCGTGCAGCGCGTCGAACGCGGCGGGGAGCTGTGCGACGGAGACGTCCAGCTTTTGCAGCTCGCCGGATACGCCCGCGCAGGAGGTGTTGAGCGCCGAGGTGATCTCTTCGCACCGACGGCGGCAGGAATCGAGCAGCTCGCTGAGCTGACGATGGGTGCGGTCCTCCAGCTCGCTCGCGCGCTGGCGCGCCTCCAGTTCAATGTCGGAGATATGCGCTTTCACGGCGGCATACTCGTCGGAGACTTTCTGAAGCTGTGTGACCGCCGATTGCAGTTCGGCCTTTTCACCCTCCAGCGCGGCGATCTTTTCCAGCGCGTCGGCAAGCTGCGCCTGTGCGTCGGCAAGGGATGCCTCGGCAGACCGATTTTGCTTGATCAGATCGGCATAGGAGTCGGAAAGACGGTCGCGTGCGGCGGTGACGGACTCAAGCGCGCTGCGAAGATCGGAATTCTCACGGCACAGTCCGTCGTTTTCTTTTTCAAGAGCATCGATGCGCTGATTGCTTTCCAGCGCGGTCTTTTCAATATATCGCGTGACATCGCTGCGGTTGAAGCCGCCGAACAGGGAGCTTTTGAATGTGTGTTCCATATCCATCCCGCCTTTTATTGTCTTTTTTCTGCGGGTATCGTACCATAAACGGCGGCGCTTGGCAAGAGAAAAGATAAAAACAAAAGAAGAGGACAGCGTGGTAGAAGCTGGTGGCAAAAGGAGTGTGCCATGTGTATGACACACTCCTTTTGTGTTTTGCCGCAGAAGTAAAATATCGAAGAATTTCTTACTTTACATAGCTCACGTGCAGCAGCTCGTGGGCTTTTTCTTCGCCCATTTCGCTGAGCATACGCACGACCACGGGGTTGCGCTCCGCGCGCTTGAACATCGCCGAGTGGTCGATGTTCTTGAGGCCCTCCGTGCGCTCCAGCTTCGTTTCCTTGAGGCCATGCGGCTGACCTGCGCCGCCGATACAGCCGCCCTGACAGGTCATGACCTCGATGAGATGGTAGAACTTCTTGCCCTCATCGATCTCTTTGAGCAGTTTTCTTGCGTTGGCAAGTCCGTTGACAACAGCGACCTTGATCTCCGCCTCGCCGACGTGGATGGTGGCCTCCTTGACCGGAGCGTCACCGCGCAGGCCGAGGAACTCGATCTCGCGCAGGGCGTTCTTGCTTTTGTCCGGGATGCAGTGGCGTACGCCCGCTCCGGCCACGCCGCCGGCCCCGCCGTAGACCGCCGCCGAGCCGGAGCCGAGTCCGAACGGCAGGTCGGGGGATTCCAGTTCAAGCGCATCGAGCTGGATGCCGGTCTCCTTCATCATGTCGATGATCTCATGCGTCGTCAGCACAAGGTCGACGTCGGGACGCCCGCTGTGCTTGAACTCCTCACGCGCCGCTTCCATCTTCTTCGCGGTGCAGGGCATGATGGCGATGTTGAACGTATCGCGTCCGTCCGCTTCGTCCTTCGCGGCGTATTCGTTGCGGATGATGGAGGCAAACATCTCCATCGGGGACTTGCAGGTGGAGATGTTTTTGAGATACTTGGGATTTTCGTTCTCCAGGTACTTCACCCAAGCGGGGCAGCAGGAAGTGAACATCGGGAACGGGCCGCCCGCACCGAGGCGCTTGACGAATTCGGTGGACTCTTCGATGGTGGTCATATCCGCGCTGAAGGTCGTGTCGTACACCTCGTCCACGCCCATGAGCTTGAGTGCGGTGACGAGCTTATCGAGCACGTTTTCGCCCGCAGGGATGCCAAACGCCTCGCCGACCGCCACGCGCACGGCGGGTGCGATCTGCACGACCACACGCTTTTTCGGGTCATGGATGGCTGCCCACGCCAAGCCGATCTCATTCTTGACGGTGATCGCGCCCGTCTGACACACAGCGGCGCACTGACCGCAGGAAACACACTTCGTTTCACTCAGCTTGCGGTCAAACGCGGGCATGACCTGCAAATTCGAGCCGCGGTGGACAAAGTCGATGATGTTCATGCCCTGCATTTCCTCGCACACGCGCACACAGTCGCCGCAGAGGATGCACTTGTTCGGGTCGCGCACGACGGCGGGAGAGGAATCATCGATGGCGTAATGCTCGCGCGTATCGCCGAAGCGGACGCGGCGCACGCCGAACTGCTGGGCAAGGGACTGGAGGTGGCACTGACCGCTCTTTTCGCAGGTCGTGCAGTCGCAGTTGTGGGACGCCAGCAGCAGCTCAAGGATCATGCGGCGATGCTTGAGAAGGCGGGCGCTGTTTGTCTTGATGACCATGCCGTCGCGCGGCTCCATGGAGCAGGACGAGTCGATCTTGCCGCGCTCATCCTCCACGACGCACATACGGCACGCGCCGTAAACGGACAGGTCAGAATAGTAGCAGAAGGTCGGCATTTCGATTCCGGCCTTGCGGATAACGGACAGGACGTTCTTTTCACCGTCGAAGCTGACGCGCTGGCCGTCAATCATCATCATTCCTTTTGCCATTGCGCTCACTCCTCTCTGATGGCGTCAAACGGGCAGCCTGCTGCGCAGGCGCCGCACTTGATGCACTTACTGGTATCAATGGTATGGGGCTTCTTTGCCGAGCCGCTGATCGCCTCGACGGGGCAGTTACGGGCGCACTTGGTGGTGCCCTTGCACTTGTCGGGATCGATTACGTAGACCTTGGGCTTCTTATTGCAGTACGGGCAGTGCTTGTCCACGACGTGAGCAAGATACTCGTTGCGGAAGTATTTGAGCGTGGAGAGTACCGGCTTGCACGCACTCTGACCGAGACCGCACAGTGCCGTTTCGGAGATGGTTTTCGCCAGCTCCTCGAGCATATCGAGGTCTTCGAGCGTACCCTCGTTGGCAATGATGCGCTCGAGAATCTCCAGCATACGCTTTGTGCCCTCACGGCAGGGGACGCACTTGCCGCAGCTTTCGTTCTGCGTGAAGTTCATGAAGAAGCGCGCGGTTTCGACCATACAGGTGTCCTCGTCCATGACGACAAGACCACCGGAGCCGACGATCGCGCCGACCTTCTTGAGCGAGTCAAAATCGAGCGGCATATCGAGGTGCTCTTCCGTCAGGCACCCGCCCGCGGGGCCGCCGATCTGCACGGCCTTGAACTTCTTGCCGTCGCGGATACCGCCGCCAATGTTGTAGATGATCTTGCGCAGCGTCGTGCCCATCGGAACTTCGACAAGGCCGGTGTTCACGACGTTGCCCGTGAGCGCAAAGGTCTTGGTGCCGGGAGATTTCTCCGTGCCGAAGCCTTTATACCACGCAGCACCGTTCATGATGATGCCGGGGACGTTGGCGAAAGTCTCGACGTTGTTGAGCACCGTCGGCTTCGCCCACAGACCGTGATCGACCGTGCGCGGCGGCTTGACGCGCGGCATACCACGTTTACCCTCGATGGAGGCGGTCAGCGCGCTGCCCTCGCCGCAGACGAATGCCCCCGCGCCGCGATTGATGTGCAGATGGAAGCTGAAGCCGGTTTTCAGGATATTGTCGCCGAGCAGCCCCAGCTCGTCCGCCTTTGTCATCGCTGTGCGAAGACGCGCAACTGCCAGCGGATACTCTGCACGGACGTATATGTAACCCTCCCACGCGCCGGTGGCGATGCCCGCGATCAGCATACCCTCGATGACGCTGTGAGGGTTACCCTCCATAACACCCTGATCCATGAATGCGCCGGGGTCACCCTCGTCGCCGTTGCACACGATGTACTTGACATC
>JAZLIU010000006.1:0-2098 GCA_045617565.1 Oscillospiraceae bacterium | reverse complement strand
AAGCAGTACAACGTGAGCGAGGGCGATACCCTGTTCATCGAAAAGCTCGAAGTCGAGGCGGGCGAGTCCGTTTCCTTCGATCAGGTGCTGGCTATCGTTGACCGCGAAAACACCAAGTTCGGTGCTCCCGTCGTGGAAGGCGCAAAGGTCGAGGCCAAGGTCGTCAAGAACGGCAAAGGCAAGAAGGTCCGCGTCTACAAGTACAAAGCCAAGAAGGGCTACCACAAGATGCAGGGTCATCGTCAGCCTTACACCAAGGTTGAGATCGGCAAGATCACGTTCTAAGGTATGACCACTGTCACATTCCTCACTGAGGGAAAGCGCATCATCGGTTTTGATGCCAAGGGACATTCCGGCTATGCTGAAGCAGGCACCGTCATCGTCTGTGCCGCCATCACGAGCGCCGTGCGCCTCGTCGATGCCACGGTCAACGACGTGCTGGGACTTGCGGCATCCGTCAAGGTCCATGAAAAATCCGGCTCGATCTCCTTTCGGCTCCCGGGCGGTCTCTCCGCCGCGAATGAGAGCACCTGCCAGTCACTGCTGACGGGACTGATGCTCTACTTCACGGAGCTTCACGGCGAGTATCCGGAAAACATCGAAGTCATGGAGGCGTGAGCTTCCTGTTCGTATGCATCTTACAGAAAGGATGGCAACTTACTATGCTGAACATCGGTCTTCAGTTCTTCGCTCATAAAAAAGGTATGGGCTCCACCAAGAACGGCCGTGACTCCAAGTCCAAGCGCCTTGGCCCCAAGCGCGCTGACGGTCAGTTCGTTCTCGCCGGCAACATTCTCGTTCGCCAGCGCGGCACCCACATCCATCCCGGCGTCAACGTCGGTATCGGCTCTGACGATACCCTCTTCGCCAAGGAGAGCGGCGTGCTCCGTTTCGAGCGTCTCGGCAAGGATCGTAAGCAGGCTTCTGTTTACCCCGCTGAGTAATTGAGAACAAAAAGCCCCGAGTGCAAACTCGGGGCTTTTTTTGCGATACTATGCAGAGGTGTACTTATGGTAAAAGCGGTTTTATTGGACGTGGATAATACGCTGCTCGATTTTGACCGCTGTGGCGTTGTCGCCATGCGTCAGGGCTTTGAGGAGCTTGGGCTTCCCTTTGAGGAGCGGATGTATTTTGACACGTTCAACCACATCAACGACCCGCTCTGGGAGCAGATCGAGCGCGGGGAGCTGACGCGCGAGGAGTTATTTGCGATTCGCTGGAACCTCGTGTTCGACGCGCTCGGCGTCAAAGGCGACGGCCCCGCGTTTGAAAAGCGCTTCCACGACATTCTGCTCTCTGCCGCAGTCCCCGTGGACGGTGCGGTGGAGCTTGCGGCGTATCTGCATGAAAAATACACCGTGTGCGTCGCGTCCAACGCTTTCTATCACCAGCAGGTGAGGCGCCTCACGCTCGCGGGCATCGCGCCGTATATCGACCATTACTTCATCTCCGAACGGCTCGGTGCGGATAAGCCGAGCAAGGCGTTTTTCGACGCCGCCCTCGCCTCCCTGCCCGGCGTCCGCGCGGACGAGTGCGTCATGGTCGGCGACTCGCTCACGGCGGATATCGCCGGCGGCGTGAACGCCGGCATCCCCACGGTCTGGTTCAACCGGCTGAAAATACCGGTTCCGAATGACTGTAAAGCAGATCACATTGTCACGTCTCTTGCGGAAATTCAGCACATTTTGTAAGCGTTAAAATCAGGAAATCGCCGTTTTCCTTGACGGAATTCGGGAAAACGGATAAAATACATTCACTTCGCAACATCTGGAGGTTTGCTTATGGCAACGTCTTTTATTGATAAAGCGCGCATCTTCTGCCGCGCCGGTAAGGGCGGCAACGGCGCCGTGGCGTTCCACCGCGAAAAGTACGTCGCGGCGGGCGGGCCTGACGGCGGCGACGGCGGCAACGGCGGCAACGTCGTACTCGTGGCGGACGACAATATGTCGACGCTGATGGATTTTCGCTACAAACGCAAGTACGTCGCGGAAAACGGCACGGACGGTCAGGGCAGCCGCAAGTCCGGCAGAAAGGGCGCCGATCTGACGATCCGCGTCCCGCGCGGCACGGTCGTGCGCGATTTTGAAACCAATGAGAT
>JAZLIU010000005.1:0-3396 GCA_045617565.1 Oscillospiraceae bacterium | reverse complement strand
CGTGACCGAAATCGCGGAAGGTGACACGCTCACGTCCGGCGAGCGGATGATCCTTCGGCACGGCGAGGTAGAGCTGCTGATGCATCACGGGAACGGATTCGAGCCATTCATCGCGGTGCATGCAGAAGGCGAGATCCAGCTCGCCCTGCTTGAGCTGGTCAAGAATTTCGTGCGAGGTGGACTCCGTGAACTGGAAGCGCAGGTTTTGGTTTTCCTCCGCGCGGTAGAGATCCTCCATCAGCGTCGGGATCAGCGACGAGGAGATCGAATGGAAATAGCCCAGGCGGATCTCCTGCATGGTGGTGCCGGAAAGCTCTTTGAGCTCTTCCACGCCGTCGCTGAGGGTGACGAGCGCAGCTTCCACATAGGGCAGAAAATGCTCGCCGTACACGGTCAGCGTGACCTTGCGGTCCTCCTTGGCAAAGAGCCGGACGCCGAGTTCTTTCTCCAGCTCGCTGATCGAGTAGCTCAGACTCGGCTGGGCGATATGCAGCTCCTCGGCGGCGCGGGTATAATGCAGCACGCGCGCAAGCGTTTTGAAGTATTGCAGCTGAACGAGCGTCACGCAGCGCACCCCCCTTTGTTGATAGAATTTCTTTATCGAGCACATTATAGTACGAATTTTCTCCGGGTGCAAGAGGGAAGATAGAATTTCTCTATGCATACCTAAATATCTGATATTGGACAGCAAAAAACAGATGGACTAAAATAACGATTATAGGAAGCAATATCTGTTCAGACAAATATTTTTATAAAAGGAGATTTGATTATGGCACACGAAGTTACTCAGGAAGACATCCTCCATGTCGAAGAAATGATCGCGCGCGCACAGGCTGCGGCAAAGGTCATCGAAACCTACGATCAGGCCCGCGTCGACCATCTGGCACAGGCTGTTGCGGCGGCTGTGTATCCGCTCAAGGTCTGGGGCGAGCTGTGCGATGAGGCTGTGGACGAGACCCGCCTCGGCGACAAGGTCACCAAGCGCAACAAGCGCAACAAGCTCAAGCTCATCCTGCGCGACTGCCTGCGCAACCCCTCCGTCGGCATCATCGAAGAGATCCCCGAAAAGGGCCTTGTCAAGTATGCCAAGCCCGTCGGCGTGATCGCCTCTCTCGTTCCTACCACCAACCCCTGCCTGACGCCTGCCGGCCAGGGCATCTATGCTGTCAAGGCGCGTGACGTCGTAATCTTCTCCCCGCACCCCAGAGCCAAGAAGGTCACCACCAAGTGCGTCAACCTCATGCGCGAAGCCCTCGTCAAGGAAGGCGCTCCCGCTGACATCTTCCAGGCCATCGAAGAGCCCAGCATCGCCCTTTCTCAGGAGCTGATGAAGCGCGCCAACCTCGTCATCGCCACCGGCGGCCGTCCGATGGTCAAGTCCGCTTACTCCTCCGGTACGCCCGCTTACGGCTCCGGCGCCGGCAACGCCACCGAGGTCATCGACGAGACCGCCAACACGCCCGAGCGCATCGCTGAGGTCGCCCGCAACTGCCGCATCTCCAAGACCTCCGACTTCGGCTCCGGCTGCTCCTGCGACGGCAACATCGTCTGCCACGCCTCTGTCTATGACGATTTCGTCAAGGCGCTGATCGCCGAGGGCGCTTATATCGCTAATCCCGAAGAGGCTGAAAAGCTCAAGCTCGTCATGTGGGATGAGACCGGTCACCGTCTGCCCAACACCGTCGCCATCGCCCCGCAGAAGCTCGCCGAGGCTGCCGGCTTCACCATTCCCGCTGACCGCAAGTTCATCGCTGTCACCGGCGGCGGTCTGAAGGACATCGGCAAGGAGCACTTCTTCTCCTCCGAAAAGCTCACCACGCTCATGGCGCTGTTCAAATATGACGGCGAGTTCGAGAACGCGCTCGACATGGTTCGCGCGATTTATGAGGTCGGCGGCAAGGGCCACTCCTGCGGTATCTACTCCTTCGACGACGATCATATCCACCGTCTCGGCATGATGGCGCCCGTGTCCCGCATCATGGTGCGTCAGCCCAACAACAAGGGCAACGCCGGCTCCGCCACCAACGGTATGCCTCCCACGTCCTCCATGGGCTGCGGCACCTGGGGCGGCAACATCGTCTCCGAGAACATCGCGCTCAAGCACTACATGAACACCACTTGGGTCGCCCGTCCCATTCCCGAGGATATGCCCTCTCTGCAGGAGCTCTTCGGTGACTTCTATGCCGACGGCATGGATGTTGAGTAAAGTACAGGAGCTAAATTCTTTTCATATTTTCCGCGGCAAAGGGGTCGGTGAAAACCGACCCCTTTGCTGCATCTATTTTGCAGGTCTGTCATTTGAATCATCAAAGAAAACTCGCCTGACGATTTTCAAAACCACCAGACGAGTTTTGTGCCCTCATACTTTTTTCAACTTGGCGCTGCAAAACGGCGTCGATCCCAAAACGCTCTCGGGCATGCTGGGACACTTCAGCGCGGGATTTACGCTGGACACCTACGCGCACGTCACAACGCAGGGACAGCGTGCCGCGGCGAATACGATGGGAAGCGTGGTTCCGTTAATATGAAGCTCAGCTATTCTGCTCAAAAGACGGCGTTTTTGAAGGAAGAACGCCGATGAAGGAAACAGTTGCACATTTTCGTGCAACAAGGCTCAAAAGTATTCCTCTTAAACAAGAACACAAACAGGAGGAAGCTATTATGAGCAAAGAAGCGACTGGCAGTAACGGGGCAATTTTGGGAAGTGCCGAATATTGGGATAGACTCAACAGAAGCACATTTTTCGGCGATATTATGTCGTCATCTTCAGGAACGGATTATTATACGACTCTTGAGAAGGTGGGCGAAAAAGCACAAGGCGCGATTGAGGAAATCTATCAGGATTTATCAGATAACGGACGCTTTCTGCACATGCTCCCGTCTTCCGACAGAGATTCTCTTGCAAAACAGGTCCTCGCACTGTATGATGTTTGCAGGATGACGGGCCTTTCGGCAATGCGCAGTGATGATTGTGTCAACGGCTTGAACCTGAGTTGCATGTCTCCGTGGAACGACCCGTTTCGCGACGAGAGCGCGATACAAAGCGCAATCTCGCTGATGAAAGGCAATCCCTATTATTCTGAAAATGAAGCACTGAGCCTTGTGCGGGAAGCGGCGGACTGGGGCATTTCCTTTGCCGCAGGAAGCGATGAACGCAAAAGGACGCTTTTGGAAACGCTTGTGCAAGGAAAAAACGATGCTTTTCTGCGGGATGTTGCAGATGAGTATGAAAATGAGAAGCATCTCAATTTCAGGTGCCGTAATTACATTCACAACATCGATTTTGTTTTCGTAGGCATCTTAAAAACCGACTCGGTTACAACCTCATAGTTGACCCTTCCGAGTTTCTCGGCCAACTCCTTGTCTTCGGGATACGCTTTATTTATCTTCTTTTCG
>JAZLIU010000004.1:0-2321 GCA_045617565.1 Oscillospiraceae bacterium | reverse complement strand
ACATTATAGCATGACTTTTTCAAAAAACAACATTGTCAGAACAGCCCAAACGTATGCATACGTTTGGGCTGTTTTTGTGGATATAGCAGAAACGCAGTACGAAACCGGGAAGGAATAGTAAAAACGGCATAAAAAACAGTCCGTGCGCACGAATGCGCACGGACTGAAAATATGTTTTGAATCAGTCGCAGAACTTAACGGCCTTTACCAGCTCTGCAACGCCGAGAGCCAGCTGCTTGATATTCGCGCCGGAGGCGTTGATGGCGATATCGTGGCTCAGGCGGTCGGACAGCTCCTCGCCGGTATAGAAGCGGTAATACTGAGCGCGGGCCTTGTCGACCTTGCGGATCTTCTTCTCCAGCTCCTTGTCGCTGAGGGCGGCGTCCACGGTGGACTTCATGCGGCAGCGGGCGATCTTGCTCTCCATGCTGGCATAGATGAAGATGCGCAGGGGGTTGTAGTCCGCCAGAACGTGATCGGCGCAGCGGCCGACGATGACGCAGTCGGACTTGTTGGCCATTTCCTTCAGGATCTCGGTCTGGGCGGCGAAGATGCTGCGGTTGACACCGTAGGTGGATTCGTCGGGGATCGCGGCGAACGAAGAAGCGATGGTGATGGGGTAATAGGTGGTGATGCGGTTTTCGACGACCTGCTTGACATAGTCCTCAGCGAGAGAGCTGCGCTCTGCGATGGCGCTGATGATCTCGTCATCATAATAGGCGACGCCGAGGGTCTCAGCCATGCGTTTGCCGACCTCGCGGCCGCCGGAACCAAATTCACGGCCGATGGTGATAATTCTGTTCATACGATTTCCTCCATTTTGATGTGGGTGAATTCCCTTGTGCCGATAGTATCACAAGTTTTTGAAAAAGAAAAGCATAATTTTTTGAAAATCTATCCGCTGTTTTTCCTGGGAGGGGCGCTCAGTCCTTGACCGTGCCGTCGGGGTTAAACAGCGGCAGCTTGGCGAGGGAGATGATGTCCTCGCGGTCATAGGAATCGCCCTCTGCGAGGATGCTCATTCTGCCGGCAATGATGCCGCCGGCCTGCTCCACGAGGGCCTCCACGCCGCGCAGTGCGCCGCCGGTGGAGATCACGTCGTCGATGATGAGCATGCGCTTGCCGCGCATCCGCTCCGCGTCGGCCGTGTCGATGAAGAGCTTCTGCACATCCTTGGTGGTGATGGTCTTGATGTCGGTCTCAAAAACGCCGGACATGTAGGCCTTGGCCTTCTTGCGGGCGAGAAACCAGTACTCCGCGCCGCTCTGGCGCGCCATTTCGTAGATCAGCGGGATGCTCTTGGCTTCCGGGGCGATCATGTAATCGTACTCCGGTGCGCGCTTCAGCAGCTCCGCCGCGCAGTGGACTGTGAGCTCAACGTCGCCGAAAATGACAAATGCACCGATGGAAAGGTCGTCCGTGACCTTGCAGATCGGCAGCTGTCGTTTTAGGCCGGCGATGTCTATCTCGTAAGTCATTTTATGTTCCTCCTAAAAATTCTCATCGCTTACGCGAATTAGATAGCAAATACATTATATTCCTTATTTCGGAAAAATCAAGCGTCAAGCGGCAATCCGAGAATGCTGCGGCGCAGCAGGTCAAAGGCGTAGTTCGCCGCGAGGGTGCGGATGCGGGAGCGGTCGGCTTTCGTGCCGAGCTGCAGCGCGCGGACGAAGGTGCCGTTTTTGGAGGCGAGGGATACGAACACGGTACCCACGCTGTGCACGCCGTCGCTGTCCGGCCCGGCCACGCCGGTGACGCCGACGCCGTAGTCTGCGCCCAGCTTCTCCCGGACACATTCCGCCAGCTCCGCGGCCGTTTCACGGCTCACGGCGGTGTATTTATCGAGCGTTTCCGGCTTCACGCCGAGGAACATTTTCACCTCATTGGTATAGACGGTGACGCCGCCGCGGAACACGGCGCTGGCGCCGGGCACGTCCGTCATGCGCTTGGCGATCAGTCCGCCGGTGCAGCTCTCCGCCGCAGCAAAGGTCTCGCCCCGCTCTTTCAGCAGCTCGAGGACGAGATGCTCCAGATCGGGTACGTCGACGCCGTAGATCTTATCGCCCAGCACGCGCTGCACCTCGGCAAAGACCGGGGCCATCATTTCGTCTGCCGCCTCCTGCGTCGGCGCTTTCGCCGTGACGCGCAGGCGAACCTCGCCCTCCTTGGCGTAGGGAGCCAGCGTGGGGTTGGTGAGAGAATTCATTAGGTCGCGCAGCTTGTCTTCAACGGCGCTCTCGCCCATGCCGAAGCTCATGATGTTGTGGCTGAAGATCGGCTCCTCGGCAACGCTGCGCAGAAAGTCGATGCCGCCGCAG
>JAZLIU010000003.1:0-20317 GCA_045617565.1 Oscillospiraceae bacterium | reverse complement strand
CTCGGAGAAGTGACGCTCGAGGCGCTGCCGCTGCGCGAGCTGGAGCAGCTTTCGCGCGGCGCTGACGCGGACAGGGCGATTTTTTACGCGGCGTGCCGCGAGTTGCAGCGCGCGGGCGCGGAGCTTTTGCGCTCCGGCAGGGTGTACCGCCCCGATCAGGTGACGGAGCTGGTGAGCGCGGACGAGGCGCGGTCGGCGGCGGAGAAGGTGCGGAAGCTGTCCGGCTGGACGGGGGAGGGCGGACAGGCCTCACATGAGTCCGGTGTGCCCGAAGTCCGACCTGACACCGTGCAGGAAAATGCGGAAGTCCGACGCGACACCGTGCAGCAAAATGGGACGGAAATCGAGGAAATCCGACTTTCTTCCGTGCAGGAGAGCAGGGGAGAGAGCGGGGACGGACAAGTCTCACGTGAGTTTTTGACGGACAGGGCAGGCAAGATTGCAAAAATAAGCAGAGGGCAGGTCTTGTGGTCGGAAACGGCGCAAACACCACAAAATGTAGTGGAAATGGACAAAACGGACGGCGGTTTACGGAATGTTGAGCCGTTCGCGGAAGAAAATCAGACTGCCCAAAAGAGAAAAAAATCGAACCGCGCGCACGAAAGCAAGTCGGAATTCGGGGCGGGAACGGGTGACGTGCTGCACGAAAATAAGTCGGAACTGACGCGCGGAGACGTGGCTTTGATGCACGAAATCAAGTCGGAAATCGCGGAAACGATGCACGAAACCAAGTCGGAATCCGGCAGAAGAATGCACGAAAGTAAGTCGGAAAAGGCGGAAATGCTGCACGAAAGCACGTCGGAACTGGCGGAGCGCGTGGCGCGTGAGCTGCTCGAGGGGCTGCGCCGCGCGGCGTGGGTGAGATAGGGAGGAATGCCGTGAATACTCGGACAATTTTACTATGGCACAACAACGGTGAACAGCAGTTGACCTTTACAGTCAACCCCGAAAAGCTCTCCGTCTCGCGCCCGAACACCAACCGCGTGTATGCGCTGGCGATGGGCGGAGAGGTCAACGTGTGGGGCGGCAGAGGGCTGCGCTCTGTCAGCTTCGAGACGTTCCTGCCCGGGGAGCAGTCCCCGTTTTTTGACGGCGTGACGCCCGACAGCGCCCTTGCCATGCTCAAATCGTGGCAGGACAGCGGCGACCCCGTGCGCCTCATCATCTCCGATACGGACATCAACGACGCGTTTCTCATCGAGGACGTGTCCGAGACGCTGCGCGAGGGCGACGGCGACACCGCGCTTGCGCTTTCGCTGCGCGAGTACAAGTTCTCAAGTGAGCTTGCGCCGCAGAGCGGGGAGGTGCAGTCGGGGCGCGTGGACGAGCGCGTGCTGCCCGACACCTGGACGGTCAAGAAGGGCGATACGCTGTGGGACATCGCGTGCGACCTGTACGGTGACGGGCTGAAGTGGCGTGAGATCGCCGCGAAAAACGGCATCTCTGACCCGCGCACCCTGCAGATCGGGAGGGTGCTGGTGCTGTGAGGCTGTACGGAAACGGTATTTTGCTGGGTGCGCTTGCCACGGCGGTGACGCTCGAAAAGAGCAGGGGGGAGGCCGCCGCCACGCTGACGGTGACGCTCTTAAAGGCGGTCGCCGACCGGTTCGTGAAGAAAGAGAGCCTTGCCGTGGGCGATGAAATGCGGCTTTGCGACGACGCGGGGAGCGAAATTTTCTCCGGCACGGTGGAGGCCATCACGCGAACGCCGGAAACGGTGACGCTGACCGCGTGCGACGCGGGACTGTATCTGACGCGCAACGAGCTTTCCGGCGTGTTCGCCGGCTCGCCGGAGAGTATCTGCCGCGCGGTGGCGGGCAAAATCGGCGTTGCGGCGGGCGAAATCGACGCGCCGGCGGGGTACAAAAGCTTTGTCGTGCGCTCCGGCGTGAGCGCGTTTTCGGTGCTCCGTCAGGCGGTGGGCGAGGACAGGGAAATCTCCGTCAGGGACGGGAAGCTCACCATTGAAAAGGCGGGGGAGACGGTGCTCGCGCTGCCGCCGGAGGCGGTGCTTTCGAGCAGCGGCACGGCGTCGGTGGCGCAGATGGTCAACAAGTGCGTTGTCATCGGGCGAAACGGCGGCGTTGAGGCCTCGGCGCAGAGCGCGGACGATATTTCGCGCTACGGGCAGCGCCAGCGCGTGCTCGGCAAGTCGGGCGACGCGCATGAGCAGGCGAAATCGGCGCTCAAAGGCCGCGTGATGCGCGGGGAGCTCGTGCTGCGGGGCAATTTGGGCTATCGCTGCGGGGTGAGGATCGCGCTGAGCAAGCCCGAGTGGGGCATCGACGGGGTGTACCCCGTTGTCGCGGTGAAGCACGCGTGGAAGCGCGGGGGGTTCACCACGGAAGTGACATGGGAGAGTGAAAAATGAGCGTATACAGTGAGCTTTGGGAGCTTTTGAAGCCGCAGCAGCCGAGCGAGGGCGGGGCGCTGTTCGGCACGGTGACGGGCGTTTCGCCGCTGCGCGTGAGCGTGGGGGAGACGGTGCTCACCGAGGGGCTTTATAAGCCGTCGGGCATGAGCTTCACCGTCTACGACATCGGCAGGACGGTGGCGCTCATCCCGTGTGAGACGGGGTTTCTGATTTTATTCTTTGTGTGAGCATTTTTTGTGAGCAGGGGAGGATGCAATTTGTTATTTCCGGATTGGGGGACTTCTCCCGAGAAAAAAGAGCCGCTGCCGCTCGCGCGGGAGTGGGCGATCGACCTTGATACGCTTGAGCTTTTGCTGCGCGACGGCGAGCCGTACACGGTGACGGGCGACGAGGCGCTGAAAATCTGGGTGCGGCTCGCGCTGGACGCGGGATGCGTCCGCTTTCTGTATACGGCGCACTCGCACGACTACGGCAACGAGCTATCTGCGCTGTTCGGGCGCAGTATGAGCCGCGGCATCGTGGAAAGCGAGCTCAAACGCCGCATCACGGACGCGCTTTCAGTCTGCCCATACATCACGGGCGCGGAGGACTTCCGCTTTGAGACGCAGGGGGGCAGCGTGACGGCGCATTTCACCGTGAAAACGGTGTACAATTCCTTTGAGACGGCATTGGAAACGGGCGGTCCCGCGTGACGAGCGCGGACGGAAAAGGAGAACGGACAGAGTATGACGAAAGAGGAAATTTTCGCCGCGATGGAGGCGGCGTACACGGGGCAGAGCAGCACGATGGAGGGCACGTTCGCGGGCGACATCCTGCGCGCCTGCGCGGACGGCTGCGCGATGCTCTGGAGCATGGAGATCGACGGCATGGAGAGCAGAGCTTTCGTCGCCAGCGCAACGGGGGAGTGGCTCACGCGCGTTTGCGCCGACCGCGGCATCGAGCGCAGAGACGGCGAGGACGACGAGAGCCTGCGTGAGCGTGCGCTCCAGAGCCTTGCGCGGCAGGGTGCGAGCGGAAATAGCGACGATTACGCCGAATGGTGCGCGCAGGTGCCCGACATCCTGCGCGTGCGGGTGCTGCCGCTGAATCGCGGCGCGGGTACGGTGGACATCGTCGCCGTCGGGCAGGACGGGAAGGCCGCGAGCGAGGAGGCGGTCAGCGCGGCGCAGGAGATCGTAGAGGCGAAGCGCCCCGTCGGGGCGGACGCGCAGGTGACGGCGGCGGCGGAGGTGCCGCTGAACATCACTGCGGAAGTCGTTCTGAGCGAGGGGGCGAGTCTCGAGGGCGTCACAGACGCGTTTGAGGACGCGTTGGCGGCGTTTTGCCGCGACGCCGCGCTGACTACCCGCCTTGTCAGCTACGCGCGTGTGAGCGCGCTGCTGCTCGATTGCGAGGGTGTGGCGGACGTGACCGCGTTCACCGTCAACGGCGCGGCGGCGAGCGTCACGCTCGAGGACGACGAGGTGGGCACGCCTGGCACGGTGACGCTGAGCGAGGCGGTGTAAAGGCGGTGCAGGAGCGAGCGCGGCGAGGCGCGGCACGGCGGCGTGCTGCTGTGCGTGTGGGCGACGGTGCCGACGCAATGAGAAAGCTTTCATAAGAAAAAACGGACAAAAGCACCCGAAAGGGTGCTTTTTTTGGCATTGAGAGCGGGGAGGGTGTCAAAACGAAGAAAAACGGACAGGACTCAGGTGAGTTCTGTCCGAGCGGGATGGGGGAAAAGCGAATGGGTGAGCGGAGTGAATGAAAAAATATAGAAGAAATCTATCAAAAGTACTTGAAAATCGGCGGAAAGGAGGTATAATTAAACGAGTTATAAGAAGAGCGCGGCTGTGTCACGCGTCAACGAGACGAGGACGGAGGAAAAACGGATATCCGTTTTTCACTTTTCCTGCCGGAAAAGTGATGGGCTTTGTCGTGCGTGCTTCGGCGAAAATCCAGGGCGAGGAAGCCTTTTTGATATATACCGAGCGGAGTCGGCGGTCCGGCTTCCCGCGCGGGGTGCGGCGGAGCGCACCGAAAAAGCTCCGAATTTTCTGTGAGGAGGAAAAAGACATGAAGAAGAAACTGCTCAGTCTGCTGCTGGCCGCGGTCATGGTCTTCAGCGAGGTCGGCCCCGCGTTCGCGATGGAGCTCGACACTCTGCTCGGCTGGCGCGCAAGCCAGACCGTGGGCGAGGTGACGGTCAGCGTGAAGGCGCCCGACGGCGTGTTCCCCAAGGACGCGACGCTGAAGGTCACGCGCGTTGAGAGCGATAACGCGGACGCCGCAGCCATCGACGTGGCCGTGGAGGATGCCCGCGACGACGCGCTCGCCGTGGCGAGAAAGTTTGTCTACGACATCAAGGTGCTTGACGCCGCGGGCAACGAGCTTCAGCCGAACCTCGCTTTCGGCAAGCCGACAGTCACCTTTACGACTGCCGCCGCCGAGAACGAGGCGCTCTCTGCCGAGGTCTATCATATCGATGAGACCGGCGGCGAGATGACCGCTGAGGCGCTCGATGTCACAACGAATAAGGATAAGATCTCCGCCGAGACGGACGGCTTCTCCTACTATGTGGTCGAGCTTGCCTATGAGAAGAAGACGATCAATATCAACAACTACAACCCCATAGAGCTGTATGACGTATTTTACCTCCTTGGGTTTGAAGACAGCGCAGAAGCTATGGCGGGGAATGTGACCGAATGGTTGAGCTCCGACCCTGAGGTAGCGGACGTGGACCTCTGCGAGTTTGTCAATTCCTACGATTCCTCCACCTACGACGCTTACGGCCTCTGCTTCTACGGCGAGGGCGTTGCCGAGGTCACATTGTTCGTGGACGAGGGCGGCGATGAGGACACGGCATACACCTTCGACGTCGCGGTCGTTCTGCGTGATGAGCAGGACGTAGAGGGCAGCGAGGAGCATCAGTCCGGAGTCGACTACACCTACGTGGACGTTGACACGCCCTATTCCGGCTCTCTCACCCCGGCAGACCTGGGCGTCTCCCTGATGATGGAGGAGATGGAGCAGATGGAGCAGATGGGCGGCCTTGGTGACGTTACCATTGACTGCCAGGGAATGCCGCTGAACAACTATATGGGTATGTTTATGGACGAGCACATGGAAGAGATCATGGCAGCCTATGGAAGCGGCGGATCGATCGACCCGGAGATCCTGACGACGATGCTCCTGCTGAACACGCTTATGGACGGGAGCAGCAGCGGCTTCTATGAGATCGAGGGTGCGGATTACCCGTACTGTCTGGGGTACGCTCTTGAGTTAATTTGGGAAGCAGTGCTTGGTTACGGAGAAAAGGGACCCTTCCCGGCGGAGGAGCTCTTCCCCACCTGGCTCGGTCACGACGCACAGATCCTGCCGTTTATGAGCGTCGTCCCCGCCGATGCCGATCCGCTTACCTTCCACCACGTCCCTCTTTCGGAGGACTGTTTGTGTATGCCCACCCCGGATAAAAGGTTCGGTGGAATAGACGAGATGTTCCACTGCTACCTTGGTGCAACACCCATTGAGGAGGAATACTTCTGGATACCATCCGGAATGCCTGACGAGCTTGTGTCGATCTACGAGGACTTCCTGGAGGAGTTCCAGCTCGATGAGAGCCACGATGTGAATAACGGCATGGATGACGACGTCAAGCTGGTTATGGGCTACCTCATCATGGCGGACGGCGAGTGCACCTACTACGCCGAGGAGACCGAGCCCTTCCACGTCACCATCGAAAACGTGGGCACCGGATACGAGCCGGGCGGAGATGACGAATTCTATGTATACATCGACAGCTACATCTACGCACCCATCGGAGCCACGAAGGAAGAGCTTATCGACCTCATCTGGAACGAGATCTATTATATCAATGACGGCAGCAGCTCCTACGAAAACGGCAAGGACAGCCCCTACGAGCTGCACATTGCCGGCAATATCAACACCACCGACGTGTCCGGTCTGGATAAATACGAGGATGACTACCCTGCGGGCTATGACTACGAAAAAGATGAGTATATCTTGCTTGACGTCTATGGGCTTTACCTGCCCAGCCTGTATCTGACGGACGCGGACGGGAAGGTGGTCTGGACCTATACCAAGGTGGACGAAAGGATCCCCTATTACTCTGGTTACACCTACACCGTCTACCTGTACGATTCGACGGAGATACCCGAGCTGGAAACAGATTATTACTATGGCGCTTATTTTGTCCCCGGTGAGGACGGCTATGACGAGGACGGCAGCAGGCTGGACAATAATATGGTCTTTGTCAGCGATGATGCGAGTCTTATCGCCAAGTATAATGAGAATAAGCTTCAAATGACGCCTAACGGCCCCTCCGGAAGCGCCGGCGTCCTGGGACTGACTCAAAATGAGCTGGTAAACTACGTGGCAGACCACGTATATCTTGAAGGGTATTCAACAAGCGGCGAGTTGTGGGAGAAGGCCGACCCCTCTCTGGTAGAGCTGAACGAGGACGATTCCGACACCTTCCCCGTAGACCCGGAGGAGTTGGAGGGGATGCCCTTTGCCGAGCTGGAGCTTTGCTTCGACGTTTATAACGAGCAGGGCGAATATGTCGACGATTTCTATCTTTATGCGGTCTATATCGCTCCGGTCACTATGACTATGGCGACGATAGATACCGGCGACAGTGGTACGTATGCGACGGTTCTGGCCGCATATCTCCCCGGCATGGAAGAGCCGATGGTGCAGCAGACGGGCGCACTGACTGCCACTGTCGGCGAGCAGGGCAGTGCCGCCAGCCAGCTCATCGCATTCCTGAAGAACGAGTACGACTGGACAAAGTACTTCAAGGAGGGCGAGCCGAGAGAGGAATTTTCCACCGAGATCCAGATAGTCTATTTGGACGGTCTGATCAATCCGGCGATGGGCAGCGGCTCCGCAGATATGGAGGATATGATGCTGGCGGGAACCTGCTTCGCCAACACGCTGAGCGTTTCGGGCGTATACGGTGAGGACGGCAAGCCCGTTGCATCCTCCGTCAAGGTGAAGGAGACACACGAGCTTCCCATAAAGCTCAACGCCTCCTATAACCCCAACGCAGCAGGCGTATACAACATCGGCATCACTCCCGTTATCGGCGGCAAGGCACAGAACGATATGGCGGTGACCATACCGGCGACCGTTCAGCCTGTCAGACCCAAGGCAGTCCGCTTTGAGGACGATGCGCCCGAGGCGATCTCTGCCTATATCATGGCGTACACGGCAGAGGATATGGAGGAGCTCCTGCTCGGCGATGTGTCTGCTCTCAACGAAAACAACGTCCCCGTTACACCCACAATGACCATTACCGACGGCGAGGGAACCGAGCTGACGGTCGCGGAGCTTTGCGAGGCTGTCGCGGCGGGCGAAGCGGGCGACGTATATACCATTATATATAAAGCCACCCACAAGAAGGACCCCACCGTTTTCACAAGCACCCAGCCCCGCACGCTGACGCTGAAGGCCGCGGGCGTGACCTTCACCGGTGCGGATGATGCTCTTACGGTGGACAAGGATGCCGCTTCCAATCTCCGCTTCCTGATGGAGGCGATCAATGAGGGAGTTTCGGCGAAGGACGACACGGAAACTTCTCTGGAAGTCACCGCCGCCCTGCCCGAGAGCTTCACCGGCGCGGCAGGCACCTATGAAAACGCCATCACCTACACGGCGGAGCATCCCTATACCGGCAAGACCTTTACCAAGACCAGAACGCTGGTAATCACGGAAGTGCCCACCGGCTGTACCACCACGACGCTGTCCATTAAGGACGCAGACAAGGTGGATTTCAATCCTGCCGATTTCGTTCTCGGCACGGCCGATCAGAGCACCTTCGACATCCATGTGGAATGGAAGTTCGAAGGTCAGCCTGCTGACCGAGGCACGAAACAGACCGTCAAGGTTCATATCCCCTACGGCTTCGAGGTCGCCGCCAAGGAAGGCACGATAGCTCCGGGCGGTATTGAAAAAGCCGAATGGAGCACCGAGGGCAGCTATGACGAACCTGACGGCTCGGTCGTCACCTACGAGATTGCCTCCACCGCCGAAAGCGTTACAGATGATCTGCTCGTGTACGTAAGGCTGGATGAGCTTTATCCGGCGCTGAAGGAGGGCTACAACACCTATACCTTCCGGGCGCAGAACTTCAGAGACGGCCTGCCCTACGGCGACAACTCCGGCGCCACCGTTCAGCTTCGGTGCGACGACGAGCTTCTCAGCAGCGAAAACGTTACCATTGCCACGACAAAGCAGTTCTTCACCCCTGCGGAGCTGTTCGGCAAGCAGGTGGCGTATCACTCTACCACCAACAGCAA
This sequence comes from Oscillospiraceae bacterium, assembly GCA_045617565.1. GTDB lineage: Bacteria > Bacillota > Clostridia > Oscillospirales > Oscillospiraceae > Hominicoprocola. The sequence continues at coordinate 11,644 of JAZLIU010000003.1, read as the reverse complement.
TTTTAGGATGGGTGACCTTAGGCCCTACGTCATCACCGTGACCAAGCAGCCCGGCGTGCTTCCCGACCCGGAATGGGGACTGACCTTCAGTCTGCCTGCGGGCTTCGAGCTCCTGAATCATTACAATGGCAGCAACACCGATTACGTCTGGGGTGCGAAGCTGACCATTAAGGACGGCGATGGCGAGGTACTTCGCTACGGCATTGTGGAGCCTAAGTATAATTACGCTACGGGCGAATACGCTCTGCCCCTCTACACCCCCGACTACTTCTCCTTCCCTGAGAATGTTAACGATATGTCCTATATGGACTCTGTCAGAGCGGCCGCGACCATCCAGGTGGAGCTGTATTTTGACAGTGAGGCAGCGTGGGAAAACGACAGCCTGATCGTCAACATCCCCACCGACCCCGCTACGACGGACGAGAATAAGCTCGCCAACGTGGCGGCAGGCAAGGTCGCCATCTACAACGGCGACGAGACGCCGGCGGCGGAATCCGAAGCGCCCATCTCCATCGTGATTTCCAACCCCTCTGCGGGCAGTGAGCTTTCTAACGACGTCAGCGAGCTGAGTATGGATACGTGGCTGGCAAACTACAAGTCATATAACGTCGTGGGCAACGGTACCCAGGAAGACTATGTGACCAAGCTGGATGAAAAGATGGTCCAGATCGTCTATCCCAGACTGGATGAGGTGACCACGCAAGGCTCCTACGATCAAAACTGCGTGAGCAATTCCTGGAACATCTATCAGAACATCAGGACAGAGACCGAGTACCCCTACGAGCTGAGCCCCATCGGCGTCTGCACGTGCTTTGTGGACAGCAAAGCGGTCAAGATAGACTACGTGGTCTCCTCCATCAAGTCCGGCGTGGAGCCTGTGACCAAGACGCTGAAGTTCTCTTTCAACGACTACAATCCTGTCTACGAGACACTCTTCGAGGTCAATAAGGACGCCGGTGAGTACGTTTCCAAGGTCGTCTGCACGTGGATCGGCGAATATACCACCATGGCAAACAACTGGGATAATGATATTTACCTGATGGATAACGACGACATCGCAGGGTGGCAGCATCACTTCATATCCGCTTACGTTCCCATCATTCTCCAGCCCAAGGCATACGATGCGGAGGGCAACGCCATCACCTCCGAGACCGACCCCATTGAGCTTACCGGCGCAGTTTACGCCAAGGGCAGTAACGAAGCGCTGCGCGAGACCGAGCAGAGCGTCAGCTACGTGGTTCCGGATGACCGCGTGAGAGTTTTTGCTGAGGATGATTCCTACGATACTAGCGTGATCGGACCTGACACTTGGTTCTACGTATACCTCCGCACCTACGGCAAAAACACGATGCTGCCGGAGGAAAACGTCCACTTCGTCGTCACCGGCGAGGCAGTCAAGTACATGGACTGGAGGGCACCCTACTATTGCGAAAACGTCAACAACTACGAAAAAGCCAGGGTAGTTGCTTATTCCGTAAGCCCCGATGCCACCACCGGCGGCTATTGGACGGACCCTGAGGGCACGTGGGTCACCGATGAGCAGCAGCTTCTGTTGGCGAAGATGGCAAACTTTGACGGAATGGCTCTGACCGGCGTGGTCATTGATGCTTCCGAAGTCATTTTCTCCAACTTCGACAGCACGGACTATATCAACACCTACCTGTACTTCTGCAACAAGCCCCTTACCGCCAATAAGGACTTCCTGAATGAGCTGCTTGAAAAGGTCGCAGCGGCAAGGGAGGACGGCGAGGACGGCTATGCACTTTCCTATGACGTGGGCTATCATTCCGACGCTTTGACAAAGACGGCCTACGCGGTAGAGTGGAGCGACGAACAAGGCTGCTATGTCGAGACACAGCCCAGCCTGAGCTATACCGACACCTTCGTGCTTCCCTGGGAGGCAAAGGGACTGACCAACAAGCAGCTGGAGGAGGACTACGTGCTGGATCCTCTGTCCGGCACTGCCGAGCGGTACAACATCGACGAAATGGAGCTTGTCCGCCTCATGGTCGATGTAGATAAGGGAACCGGCGGCGACAGCTTTGGCTTCACCAGAGACCTTACCTACACCTTTGAGCCTGCGGATGATACGCCGGAGGGCAAGGCGCTTCTGAACCTGACCGAGGGCATCGCAGTCAAGGGCGACTACAATTACGGGTACTCTGTTGATGATCCCACCGTTATCTATACCGTTATGACGGCAGACGGCGTGGAGGAAACACGCATTGCACAGAGCTTCGATTATTGGTACACCGATGAAAATGGTTATTATGGATATCCCTTTATCATGGAGGAGGGCGACAAAGAAGATGATGCGACACGCTTCGTCCCCTTCGATCTCGATCAGGGCGAGTACGTCACCGGCATCACCGTCAAGCTCCTCGACAATTTGGCAGACAATGCGTATATGCCGAGCATCGGTCTGGTACGCATCAATCCTCTGCCTGAGAAGACCGGCGCAGGCTTTGTGCTGCCCACCACCGCAGAAACGGCATGCAAGCTTCCCGGCGTGAAGGCGGAGCTGAGCTACAAGGATCACACGGACGCTGAGATCAAGGTAAACGCAACGCTTGAAAGCGACGCCAAGGTCTACTTTAAGGATATGACCAAGGAGATCACCGGATATACGGCGCAGATCGATATTGCACAGGGCGCTACGAAAACTGCCGGCGGTGTAGATACCTACACGCTGAAAAACACGGTGACCTACAGCGCATCGGCGGAGCGCTTCGGCTCGGCAACTCTGGTTCCCGCAGGCTATTCGGCAGCCGGAAATCAGAACAAGGAAAACAAGCTGGGCGATCCGAACTGCGAGAAGCTGCGTCCCACCTTCTACTATGAGCTGGATAAGCACTTTGAATACGTGGGCAGACCTGAGGAAGAGGCCGCGGAAGAGGCTGGCGTTACCTTCAGGTACTATCCCAAGGCATTTGCAAACGGCAACAACCTGTTAGTCGTCACCTGCGACAGTTATTGCCCGACTGAATTCAACATCCCGATCCAGCTTATGTCCGATGCCGAGATGAACGTGACGGATGGCAACAACAGCTACAGCCCCGTTGTCAGCGCCTATATGGACGTTGCCACCGATATAGACAACGCACTGACAGAGCGCAGCTATCCCCTTGTCATTGAGGAGGGCAAATCCGCGGAGTTCCCCGCTGACCTCACCGAAAAGTTCGGAGAGAGCCATAAGGGTATGGTGTGCGGCATCACGACGACATTTGTCTATAGCCAGACCCTGGTGGACGGCTTTGGTATGGTCGCCACCACCGTTGCCGCCGATGGCTCTGTCGTGAAGAACAGCAGACCCGAAACACCCATTGACGGCGCAGCAGACGTGAACTTCGGCCTGTTCGGTCAGATACTCTATATGTCGAAGTCTGTGTCGAACTACAACGTCTACGTTCCTATCTACAAGCTGGGCGACACGGTGAAATATAAAGCAAGTGTTACTGCCCCGACTGAGGATGAATACACCCAGGGCTTCGACAGCAAGCTGGTGGACGAAAACTCCGTTCAGGTGGATTATGACGGCAGCAGCGAATATACCGTCCTGTATACCACCAAGGAGAACGTGACCTTTGAGGGCAACACTCCCACGGGATACGTAACTGCCGATGATATCGAGGATTGGAGCGCAGTCACCGGCGTCTACATCCACGTCAATGAGCTGCAGATCGGTGAGGCCTTCGAGTTCAATATCACCTTCGACAAGATAGAAAAAGATCTGCTGGGCACCCAGCTCGGCTATGAACAGGCGTTTTACAACTATGGCGAACTGCAGAGCGAAAGCAATTACAACATCACCCCCCTGACGCAGTTCTACCTCAAGGACTACCCCGTAACCGTTTCTGCGACGGAGGGCCTGTTGAATGAGCCTACGGCGGGCGTTCATGTGGAGATAACCACATCGGACGGCGAGCCGCTGCCCGTAAACGAGGGCGAGAAGGAAATCTCCGGCGAGGGTGAGACGGATGAGTACGGCAACGTCACTCTGTACGTCCCCGCACCCGGCGAATATATCGCCCATCTTTACAAGGAAGGCTTCAACGATCTGGGCGATAAGGGCGAGAGCTCCGTTTTCGATCCCATTAGCGGTGAAGTAAGCATTACCGTTCTGCCCGGCGGCAAGATCGTCATCAACGGAGAGCCCGTTTGGGGAAGCGTTAAGGCGGATATCGTTGTGGTCGATATAGCGGCAGACGATTTCGCTGTGGGCGCACTGTATGGCGAAGCTCCCGTGGCGCTTACCGCTGACACCGTACGCCTGATGGCAAACGCCGCCGCCAAGGACAGACAGGGCAATATCGTAACGCCCCAGGTGGATGCAGAGGATATAACGGCTCTCAACGAAGCCATCGCACAGGTGGCCGCTACCGGCAAAACCGCAAAGACGACCGTCCGCTTCTACTATGAGACAGACTCCGGCTTTGTTCCCGAAAAGACAGTTTCCGTCATCGTCCGTACCGACGGCACGGCACTGCCCACTGCGGCAAGCAAGGCCTATATGAGCGCACAGAACTTTAGCTGGATAGAAAACACCGAGCTCAGCGCCACCAACGCCCGCAAGCTGGCATTTGCCTCCGCTGTGGACGCCACCGGCAAAGCCTATTCTGCCTCCAACGTCAAGGCTGACGAGAGCCAGCTTGCAGTCATCAACGCCGACATCGAGCGCATCAACGCCGGCGAAGAGGTTGAGGATAAGCTCTATGACCTGACCTTCGGAACGAAGGACGGTCTGCTCAGCGTCACGATCCGGGTCGACCTGGTGAACGACAGCAAGAAGGGCCGCATCGGCAGCTCCCTGTTCATAACCACCGAAAAGACCATCGCCCACTCCCTGAAGGACGAGTTCACGACGGAGGAGTTTATCACAAAGCTCAATCCCATCATTGTGGACAGCACAGGCGTTCCCCTCGATTTGACAGCTCTGATGGAAGACGACCGCATTGCGCTTGATGGTTGGAGCGCGCTTCTCGGAGCCATTCAGCAAGGCAGAATCGGCAAGCACAGCTTGAGTTTGTACATTTATGATGATGATGATTTGAGCGAGAGGCTCACCGTCAAGGTCAACGTCCTGCTGACCGATGAGTTCACCGTGGTGTTCGACACCAACGGCGCAACCGGCGGCGATGTGACCATCCCGGCGATGGAAAACGTCACCTGCGGTGTTGACACACTCCAGATCCCCGCCGTGTCCCTCTACAAGGATATAGGCGCAAAGAGCTATTCCTTCGAGGGCTGGTCGCTGACCAAGGGCGCAGGCGCCGTTGGCTACCAAAAGGGCGAAAATCTGACAGTCGATCAGGTCAAGGCGCTCTACAAGCAAGCCAAGGAGGATGAGAGCGGCAACAAGTCCGTCACCCTCTATGCCCAGTGGAAGAAGATCCCCGGCACCGGCTACATCGATCTGAGCATCACCGCTCCCGAGCTTGCGGGCGAGCGTGATATGAGCATCTCCATCTATCAGGATAACCTCCCCGTTTGCGACGCTGTTGCCGAGCCTCTGACCAACGCCGGCTACACCGGAAGATTTGAGGGCCTGGACGGCGGCGCGTATCAGATCAAGATGACCGTCGGCCGTAAGGAGATCGAGGAGACCGTCACCATCGAAAAGAACGGCAGCGGCACCTTCGCATACGAATTCAATCCCGAAATAATCTACTACATCGACTATCAGACTATGGTCGGCGAGCAGGCAATCCCCGCAGTACTTACTGACGGGGGCGAGACAACCCGTGCCTACATCGTAGGCGAGGCAGTCGCACTGCCCACCGCAGTAAACGCGGAGGACCCCGTGCTGACCTTCATCGGCTGGAAGGACGAAGCCGGCAAGCTCTATGCCGCAGGCTCCGCTCCCACCGATATCTACGAGGGCGAAGAGGAATACGTCCATATAACCCTTACCTCGGCATGGAAGGAGCCCTGCACAGTCAAGTTTATGGACGATGACGGAGAGACTCCGCTCAAAGATAATAAACTTGTCAAGTACGGCACCAAGCTGACGCTGCCGACCGTGGAAAAGAACAACTACACCTTTATGGGCTGGAAGTACAACGGCATTACCTACGCCGCCGGCACCCTTCTCTCCTTCGGCGAGGACGAGGAAGCCACGCTGACGGCAGTATGGAAGGAGGACACCGTTAAGATCACCTTCGATCCCAACGGCGGCTCCTGCGTACAGGCTATCAAGCTGCTTGGCGTTGTGACCGACACGACCTGCGGCAAGCTGCCTGTTCCCACCAATCCCTATGCAGACTTTGACGGCTGGTACACCTACAGCGGAGAAAAGGTCGAAGCCACGACGAATGCTCCCGTAGAGGATATTACCCTCTATGCACACTGGCTCGGCCACACCTTCGACGTTACCGTCAACGGCGTGGAGCAGGAAGAGTCTGCCACCTACGGCGTGGACTATACCTACTACGGCGAGCAGGGTGAAAAGGTAACCATCACCATCGGCGGCAAGCCCTACTATGCGGTCGGCGATGAGGGCTATGACTACAAAATCACCGGCGACGCCATCATCGGCGATATCGTGATAACCACCGAAACACTTGCTGCGGAAAGCGTCGTGCTGAACTATTGGTTTGACGGCAAGGTGGTCTACACCACTTCGGCCCTCAAGACCGACAATTATCCCAATGTCACCCTGCCCGGCAAGGTAGGCCACAACGTAGACGGCTGGTTCGTTGAAAATGATGACGAAGCTGCCAAGGCAAGCGGCGAGATCGGCAACGGTTCCACCAACCTCTACGCAATAGCAACACCCAAGATGATCCCCGTCACGTTCGACGGCAGTGGGGAAGATAGCGTCAGCTACGACACTGAGATCGACTTCCCGGTCAATCCGGTCGATATGACAACGCAGAAGTTCCTCGGCTGGAAGGGCAGCAACGGCGTGTTCCTCCCCAAGAGTGAAGACTACAGCTACACCATGCCCGATGTGGCTAAGCTGGACTTTACCTCTGTCTGGCAGCCCGTGGGCTCCCTCTCCATCAAGGTCGTGGATGCAAACGGCATCGTTCCCGGTGCTATCGTCAACCTCTACAAGGACGGCGCAGCGGTCAAGTCCGCTGTGACCGGCGATAACGGAACGGCAATCTTCTCCGGACTCGCTTGCGGCGCGTACAACGTCGCTGTTGTATCCGGCGAGAGCAATACCGTGACGACAGTCGGTAAGGACATCACCTCCGCAACAAACAGCCTGACGGTGACCGTTCCCACCTTTAAGCTCAACACCGTGGTGGAAGCCGTCAAGGCGGAAATGAACATCACCTCCGAGAATCTCGAAAAAGCCAAGACGGTTACGCCGGAGGCCAATCAGATCGTTACGATCACCCTGACGGCGGCAAAGGTCACGGAAGCGGACAGCGGAAACAAGGAAATCATCGACGCGCAGGTCGCCGAGGACTTCGCGCAAAGCGCTGCGATGCCGCAGATCGTCAACTACGTTGAGCTGACGGTCACCAAGGAAACGGTTACCGTCGACAGCGAAACAGGCGATCCGGTAGGCGAGCCTGTGGTCGAGCCGGTAACTCATACCGACGATTATCAGATCATCTCCATCGAGGTCACCGATGAGCTTTACCAGAGACTGGCAGAGGTCAACGGCACCATCGAAAACCTGCTGGTATACCGCCTGCATAACGGCACCGCAGTTGCCCTGACCAAGGTCAGCGAGGCGGACGGTATGAAGCCCAACAGCGGCGAGTGCTACTGGATAAAGAACGTGGAGGGCAAGGATTACGTGGTAGTGAAGGTCAACAACTTCTCCACCTACGCACTCGGCCTCCAGAGCACTCCTGTGGAGCCTGAAGAGATCGAAGAGCCTGTTACACCTCCCGCCGGCGGCGGCGGTGGCGCGGTCACCTATGCGGTCACTGTGGAGAGCGCGGTCAACGGCAGCGTGAGCGTGAACAAGAAGAGCGCGGCTGCCGGCGCAGCTGTGACGGTCACCGTCACGCCCGCGGAGGGCTGCAAGCTCGGCACGCTGAGCGCCAGGGACGCCAAGGGCAACGCGGTCACGCTCACCAAGAGCAGCGACACCACCTACACGTTCACGATGCCCGCCGCGAACGTCACCGTTTCCGCGACCTTCGTAAAGAACGGCGTCTGCCCGCAGGACGCGACCTGCGTCTACGCGAAGTTCACCGACACGAATACGAAGGCATGGTATCATGACGGCGTGCACTACTGCGTGGAGAACGGCATGATGAACGGCGTGTCCGACACGCAGTTCGCGCCGAACGGCACGCTCACGCGCGCCATGGTCGTGACGATGCTGTGGCGGCTTGAGAACAGCCCCGTTGTCAACTACGCGATGAACTTTAAGGACGTTCCCGCGAGTAAGTGGTACACCGAGGCGGTCCGCTGGGCACAGAGCGTGAAGGTCGTGGAGGGCTATGACGCCAACTCCTTCGGCCCGAACGACAACGTCACCCGCGAGCAGCTTGCGACGATCCTGTATCGCTACGCGGTGCTCAAGGGTGTGGACACGAACAAGTTCACCGAGAACACCAATACGCTGTCCCACAACGACGTGTTTACGGTCAGCGACTGGGCGACGAGCGGGATGCACTTCTGCATCGCCGCAGGCGTTGTCAACGGCGACAGCAACGGAAATCTGAACCCGCGGAGCACCGCGACACGCGCCGAAGCTGCGGCGATGTTCCAGCGCTTCTGCGAGAACGTTGTCAAGTAAGAACTCCATAAAACCGCGAAAGGGCGGAGGGCTTCGGCTCTCCGCCCCGCGGCGTTGTATGCGTGAGCGCGAAAAAGCCCGCCTCTTTCGAGGCGGGCAATGCAATGATATGGGGCAATTTTTACTCCAGCGAGTTTTTCAGGGCTTCGACGGTGCGGCGCAGCTCGTCCAAATTCGCAAGGCAGGTGTCGAGCTTGCGGCGGGCGGTCTGCTTGTCCGCGTCGGAAAGGCTCAGAGCGCGGATCTGCGCCGTGGAGCGGCGGATGGCGCGGCCGAAGGAGTCCACCGTGCGCAGGGCGTTTTGTTTCTTCTCCGACTTCACGACGGGCGTTTCCGCGGTTTTCGCGTAGAGAAGGGCGCGGTGGACGAGCGCGGCGTGGTCGTCCGTCGGCGCGGATTTTGCGACGAACTCCTCGACGATGGGGTAGAGGTGCATATTGCTCTTTCGCGCGAGCTCGTAGGCGTCGGTCATGGTCATCTTGCCCTCGCGCGCCCACGCGGTGAGCGTTTCGTCGAGATTAAGCAGGTCAAGATAGCGCTCGACGGTGGCGCGGGAGAGGTCGGACTGCGACGCCAGCAGCTCCGACTGCTCCTTGACGTTTTCGGGGAGCTGATTTTCCTCTTTGAGCACGTCGCGCAGGGTCTCGAGCTGGTGTGCCATGTCGAACGGGGAGAGGCTGCGGCGGTGCAGGTTCGCGCCCATCAGCGCACGGAGTTCCGCGAGCTTGTCGGGATAGGTGCGCACCTTGCAGGGGACGCTCTGCTTGCCGAGCTTTTTCGCCGCCTCGACGCGGCGGTGGCCGGAGACGATGCGGTACTGTCCCTCGACTTCGGCGGGCGTGACGATGATGTCCTCCAGAAAGCCGTCCTTTTTGACGGACTCGACGGTGGAGAGGAACTGCTCGTCCTCCGCCATCGAAAAGCGGTTCATCGGGTTGGGGAGCAGCGCGCCCACGCGGAGCTGGCGGACGAATTCGCCGTTGACGGCGGAGGCATTCTCGGCGGTCTTTTGCAGCGTGCCGAAGATAGACGGATTCTTTTTCGTTGCCATCGGTTAGCCCTCCATTCTTGCAAGCATTTCGTCGCACAGCGCGGCATAGTCCGCGGTGGCGGCGCAGCGGGGGGAGAAGAAGCACACCGGCTGGAGCGCGAGCGGCGCCTTCTTCACGTCGATGTTCTTGCGGATATAGCTCTTAAAGGCAAGCTCCGGCAGCGTCTGCGGGAACTGCTGTATCATCTCGCGGTCGAGCGACGAGCCGGTCTCCACCGCGGTCATGAAGATGCCGAGCACGCGGATGTCGGGATTGACGAGCTCGCGCACGCTCTGCACCGTTTCGAGCATGACGTTGTAGCCCTCGATGGAGTTCTTGTCGACCTTGATGGGGATGAGGATGTACTGCACGGCGACGAGGACGTTGATGTTGAAGAGGCTCTCAAGCGACGGGGAGCAGTCGAAAAACACGAAGTCGTACTCCTGCGGTATCTGCGGCAGGAGACGCCTGAGCGTCTGGTCGCGGCCGAAGGGCATCTCCTGCATCGCCGTGAGCGCGGGGGCGAGGAGCGCACCGCCGCGGATGAGGTCGAGGTTTTCGATGCTCGTGCGGCAGATGGCGTCGGGGATGCGGTGATTTTTGCCGCAGATGATGTCGGCAAGGGTGATGGCGGGCGTTTCGGTGAGCTCTAAGTTGCTCGTGGCGTTGCCCTGCGTGTCCATGTCGATGATGAGCACGCGCTTGCCGCGGCGCACCAGCTCGCCGGCGAGGTTGATGGCGGAGGTGGTCTTGCCCGTGCCGCCCTTCTGGTTCATGACAGCGATGGTCTTCACTTCGTCTCAGCCCCCTTTTTTTCGAGTGCTTCGACGCTCTGCACCTGCTCCATGATGGTGTCGAGCATGAACTGCGTCATGCTCATGCCGAGCTTGGCGGCGGCGATCTTGATGCGCGTGCGCTCGTCCTCCGTGGCGTAGACGAGGAGCTTTACCTTGCGGTCGTCCATAATGGCCTCCTGTTATGTTAGGTCAAACGCGGGTTTCGACGCGATTTGACATTATGATGTCATTCAACGGGAAATATTATGACACCATTGACAGCAAAAGTCAAGGGAGAGATTGACGGCATGACGTCAAGAGAAAAGTTTTTTTGCCGTGCAGGATGACAAATCGGGACAGGGATGCTATGATAAAGATGACGACACGGCAACAAAGAAAGAAGGATAGGGAGATATGACCGTTTTACTCACCGGCGGAGCCGGATTTATCGGGTCCCACACGGCGGCGGAGCTGCTTACCGCGGGCCACGAGGTCGTGATCGCGGACAACCTGTATAACAGTGACCGCTCGGTCATCGACCGGCTGGAGGCCATCACCGGCAAGCGTCCCGTTTTTTACGAGGCGGACGTCGCGGATCGCGAGGCGTTGGAAGCGGTTTTCGAGCGCCACCGCTTTGACGCGGTCATTCACTTTGCGGGCTACAAGGCGGTGGGGGAGTCCGTCCAAAAGCCGATCGAATACTATCGCAACAATCTCGACACTACGCTGACGCTGCTGGAAACCATGCAAAAGCACGGCTGCAGGCGCATCATTTTCAGCTCCTCCGCCACGGTCTACGGCACGAGCGACAAAGTCCCGTTTACCGAGGACGCTCCGACCGGCGAGTGCACGAATCCGTACGGCCGGACAAAGTACATGATCGAACAGATCCTGCGCGACGCGGCGGCAGCGGATCCGCAGCTCTCCGTGGTGCTGCTGCGCTACTTCAACCCCATCGGCGCGCATGCGTCCGGCATGATCGGCGAAAAGCCCAACGGCGTTCCCAATAACCTTATGCCGTACATCACGCAGGTTGCTGCCGGGATACGAGACCATCTTTCCGTGTTCGGAGACGACTATCCGACCCATGACGGCACAGGTGTGCGGGATTACATCCACGTTGTGGATCT
>JAZLIU010000002.1:0-2461 GCA_045617565.1 Oscillospiraceae bacterium | reverse complement strand
GCCATTATCTTTCTTCCTCCTTAATACCGCGCTTTCATCGCGCGGTCCATTTCACGCTTGGCGTCGCGCTGCGCGGTCGCCTCGCGCTTATCGTAGTTCTTTTTGCCGCGGCACACGCCGAGCTCCACCTTCACGCGCGCGGCCTTGAAATATACGGACAGCGGCACGAGCGCGTACCCGTCCTGCTTGACGAGCGCATAGAGCTTGTTGATCTCGCGCTTATGCAGCAGCAACCGCTTCGGACGGTCGGGATCGTGGTTGAAGATGTTGCCCTTGTCATAGGGCGAGATGTGCATACTGTGGACGTACGCTTCGCCGTTCTTGGCGATGACATAGCTGTCCTTGAGGTTGAGCGTACCCGCGCGCACGGACTTGACCTCCGTACCCTTGAGCTCGATGCCCGCCTCGATCTTGTCCTCGACAAAATAGTCGTGGAACGCCTTGCGGTTGTTCGCCATGACCTTGATTCCCTTTTTCTCCGCCACGGCGCATCAACTCCTCTCGGGCGGTCTACGGACTGATATGATAGCACAAAACTTTTCATCGCACAAGGGCTGTCACAAAAACGTAACAATTTCCGCTTTATTCTACCCAGATCGCGCATTTTACAGTAGCTTTTTCCTGAAGAATATGATAATATAAATTTAATTATAGGTATTTTGGGGTATTGTGCCGTGAAAAAGAACTCCTATATCGGAAGCGTTCGCTTCTTCAAGCATTTATATCTGGCGATCCTTGCGCTGCTGATCGTCGTTCCGTCGGCCGTGGCTATCAGCAAAAGCATATCACTATCCAGAGCGCAGCGCGAGCTTGACGAGCTCCGGCAGCCTGTCCTTGCGCCGGAGAATATACCCGTGGAGCAAAAGGCTGCGCCTGCGGGCGAGCTGTCCGCGGAGGAAATTCTTGCCTCGCAGCGGATCATCGCCCACGGACTCGGCGCCGTGGACGGGCAGGAGACGCTCAACTGTCTGGAGGGCTTTGAGCAGAACTACGCCGCCGGCGTGCGCGTTTTCGAGGTGGATCTGCGCATGACGAGCGACGGTCATGTCGTGCTGCGCCACGACTGGCGTGCCGGAATGCAGGAGGGTGTGAGCGAGACAAACATCCCGACGCTGGAAGAGTTCCTTGCCAAGCCCATCAACGGGAAATACACGCCTTTGTCTTTCCGTGACCTTTTGTACCTGATGGAGCAACACCCCGACATTTGCATCGTCACCGACACCAAGTTCATCAACGAGGAAGAAGTGACGCGTCAGTTCGGCGCTATGCTGGATGATGCCCACGAGACCGGTCTGACTTACCTCTTCGACCGTATGGTCATTCAGGTATACACCCCGCTGATGTTCTCGGTGGTGGACAGTCTCTATCACTTCCCGCACTACATCTTCACGCTTTACAACTCCGACTTTGACGGCACGGAGGACAGCTTCCGCCAGCAGGTAAGCTTCTGCCTGGAAAACGGCATCATGGGCATCACGATGTCGGATTACTGGTGGTCGGACAACGCTCCGGATTACTACTCCATTGCCAACCGGCGCGGCATCCGCCTCTATGTGCACACCGTCAACGACGCGGACGAGGCAAACTCCCTGCTTGCTGCCGGTGTCTCCGGCGTTTACAGCGACATTCTCCTGCCGGGCGATATAGAAGATTAAAAGAGGGACACAGTTTTATGGATATGACGGAAAAGCGGCTTGCCCGGCAAACCGTTTATGAAGGGAAAATACTGCACGTCCACCGTGACACCGTGCTGCTGCCAAACGGCGCGGAAGCGATCCGCGAGGTGGCGGAGCATCCCGGCGGCGTCGCCATCGTTGCCATTGATGAGAGCGACCGCGTGCTGACCGTGAAGCAGTACCGCTACGTTTTTGCACAGGTCATGGAGGAGATCCCCGCCGGCAAGCTCGAGCACAGGGAAGAACCCGACACCGCCGCGCTGCGCGAGCTACGGGAGGAGACGGGTGCGGTGCCCGAGCGCTTCACAAAGCTCGGCTCCATCATCGTCTCCCCCGGCTGCTACGGCGAGGTGCTGCACCTCTACCTTGCCGAGGGACTTCACTTCGGCGAAACGAACCCAGACGAGGATGAATTTCTCGACCTTGCGCGCACGCCGTTTGACGATATGGTCGCTCGCGTGCTTCGCGGCGAGATCGAGGACGCCAAGACCGTGTGCGGCATTTTGAAGGTACACGCCCTGCGTCAGCAGACACGAAGACACAACTAAGGAGGAACTGCCCAATGGATGGAAAAAAAACCGTTCTCATCGTGGAGGACGAGAAAAACATTGTGGACATTATCCGCTTCAATCTCCAGCGCGAGGGCTACGAAACGCTGGAGGCCTACGACGGTGAAGCGGGGCTCTCCGCCGTGCACGAGAATAATCCCGATCTCATCCTGCTCGACGTGATGATGCCGCGCATGACCGGTTTTGAGGTCTGCAAAGCTCTGCGCGGCGAGGGGA
>JAZLIU010000001.1:0-5376 GCA_045617565.1 Oscillospiraceae bacterium | reverse complement strand
CGTTCACCAGTTCTTTGAAGACCTTGCCGCGCTCCATGAAGTTGGCAAACTGGTCGAATGCCGCACAGGCGGGCGAAAGCGTCACGATGTCACCGCGCTGCGCGCGCGCATTTGCGGTCTCCACGCACTCGCGCAGGCTGCCACAGCGGACGATCTCCGGTGTTCCCGCATAGTCTTCGCACTCCCGCACGGCACTTTCAATGGCATCTGCGGTCGCACCGCACAAAATGAGCAGCTTGACGTGCTCGATGATCTCCGGTGCAAGCGGTGTAAAGGGAATGTGCTTGTCATATCCGCCGGCAATGAGAATGACCTTTTCGTCGAATGCGCGCAGCCCCGCAATGGTGCGCGTGGGGCTCGACGCGATGGAATCGTTGTACCACCGCACGCCGTCCTTTTCCCGCACCGGCTCGATGCGGTGCTCTACGCCAGCAAAGGTCTGTGCGGTCTGCACCATGATCTCCCGGCTCACAAGTCCGCGTACGGCAGCAAACGCCGCGAGATAGTTCTCTACATTGTGCAGTCCGGGTATCTTGATATGGTTTTCTTCGATGATCGGCGTATCAACGCCGCTTTGCGCGTCGAATAGCGTACCGGCATCGAGAAAAGTTCCGTTTTGGGGACGAATGCTGCGGGAAAAGTACCGTACTTCTCCCTTCGCTTCATTCGCAAACGGCGCAGATGCCTCATTGTCAGCATTGGGAACGAGAATATCATCCTTGCTTTGATGTAGGAATAGATTCTTCTTCGCCGCGACGTATTCGTCCATCCCTGTATGCCAGTCGAGATGGTTTGGCGCAACATTCGTTACGACTGCGATATGCGGCGAGCGCGTCATGTCATGGAGCTGGAACGAGGACAGCTCGACGACCACAACATCGTCTTTTGTCATCTTCGCCGTATCGCACAGTAGCGGGTGCCCGATGTTGCCGCCGAGCCAGACGGTCTTGCCCGCCGCTTTGAGCATTTCCGCGATGACACTGGCGGTGGTCGTCTTTCCGTCGGAGCCGGTCACGCCGATGATCGTGCAGGGACAGACCTCAAAAAAGACCGCCATTTCCGAGGTGATCACACTCCCTCGCTCGCGTGCCGCTGCGAGTGCGGGTACATCGGGACGTATCCCCGGTGAGCGGAAGATGACATCGGCGCAGAGGTCGTCGAGATACCCGTCGCCTAAGTGCAGCTGCGCACCAAGCGCTTCGAGCGCTGCGGCACCCTCTCCCAAAGCCTCGCGGCTCTTTTTGTCGCAGGCGACGGTTTTGATGCCGTTTTCGCACAGCAGCGTAATGAGCGGCGTATTGGATACGCCGATGCCCAGTACGGCGACCGTTTTCCCTTTTAACGACACAAGATAATCCTGAATGGTCATAGCAGCAGCATTCCTTTCCAGCATATAAATCCTGCTCATAGTATAGCGCCTGTACGCGGAAATAGCAACGATGCAGTTAAATTTTTCTTCCTTGACAATCAGCGTCTGCCTGCGCTACAATACCCCTTGCGAGGAAAACAGACAGTCGCGTGTGCAGACCGAAAGGTCGTACATGAGGAAAGTCCGGGCTCCACAGGGCAAGGATAACGGGTAACGCCCGTCGAGAGCGATCTCAGGAAAAGTGCAACAGAAATAGACTACCTTGTCGCAAGATGAGGAAAAGGTGGAAAGGCGAGGTAAGAGCTCACCCGATGGCGCGTGAAAGTGTCCATCGCTGTAAACTCTATCCGGAGCAACACCGGTATGGGAGCATGTAAGGCTTGCCCGGCCGCTCCCGAGGTGGCTGGAGCGTATCGGCAACGGTGCGCCAAGATAGATGACTGTCAGATACAGAACCCGGCTTACAGTTTTGCTCGCGCTAAAATATGAGAGGGACGGCGGAAAACGCCGTCCCTCTCTGCTTTACCGAATTCTACTCTTGCCGAGCTTGATGAGCCGCACGATCACGGGCGAAAGCGCCACGTTGAAGAGTAGCTCGAATACAAAGTTGCCGCCGGCGAGACCGAGGAACATATATTTCACCACATCGTCCCCGAAGCCGAGCGCCTGCGCCCAGCCGGTGAGCGGCTCTTTGATAAAGAACAGCGTGCAGCAAAGTAAGAATACGCCGGTGTTGATGACCGGGCAGACAACAGCGGACGCCATCACCGCGGCGGTGTCCTTCTTCTCTTTGAGCGTATTGTAAACAAGTCCTGCGCCGAGACCGCACAGCACACCCTTAGATACGACGGTAATGATCGTGCCGAGCGGATTGACGACGAGAAACGCCGCAGCGTCACCGGAGATCAGCACGACGACGGCAAAGACAAAGCCGAGCCACGCGCCGGAGGCTGCCCCGTAGAGCGCAGCGCCCACGACGATCGGCACGAGCACGAGCGAGATGGAGAACATCCCAAAGTGGATAAAGCTGCCCATGAGCTGCAGCACCACCACGATGGCGGTGAAGATGCTTAAGCCCACGATCTTTTTGGTATCAAACCGTTTCATTGTTCTTTTCCTTTCCCCTGTCCGGTGGGAGGTCGGAAGGTAACAAAAAAGACCTACCGCGCTTCCCCATGTTTTCCGCACGGTATGATCATGCGGCCTGTGGTGAAATCGGTAAGTCAGTAAAAATAAACATAATATAAATTAAAAAATAAGTTATATTACAGATTTCCTGTTCACTATACCACCATCTGCATAGCAAAGTCAAGCAAATACGGTTTTTTTAACCATCAATAGGAAAATATAGGAAAAGAGGCTCCGTTTCGGAGCCTCTTACGATTTGCGTTAGTCGTTTTCCCAGTTGTGCCAGACGTTCTGGACATCTTCGTTCTCATCGAGGAAGTCGAGCAGCTTTTCCATGTTCTTCACGTCCTCGTCGCTTGAGAGCGTGACATAGGTCTGCGGCACCATGGAGATCTCCGCACTGACGAACACGTAGCCCTTGCCCTCGAGCGTCTTGACCACGTCGTTGAACGCGTCGGGGTCGGTCGTGATCTCAAACACGCTGCCGTCCGGCTCGAAGTCTTCGGCACCGGCGTCGAGCGCGTCCATCATGACGGCGTCCTCTTCGTAGTCACCGTCCTCATTGTCGATGATGACGACGCCCTTGCGGTCGAACGACCAGGACACGCAGCCCTGCGCGCCCATGCCCTTGCCGTACTTATCGAAGTAGTGGCGAACTTCCGGCGCGGTGCGCTGGCGGTTATCGGTCAGCGCCTCGACGATGACGGCGATGCCGCCGGGGCCGTAGCCCTCGTAGGTGACGGACTCGTAGTTATCGGTGTTGCCGGAGCCGAGCGCCTTGTCGATGGTGCGCTTGATGTTGTCGTTGGGCATGTTGGCAGCCTTCGCCTTGGCGATAACGGTGGCAAGACGGGAGTTGTTGTTGGGGTCGCCGGAGCCGCCCTGCTTGACGGCGACGATGATCTCCTTGGCGATCTTGGTGAATGCCGCGCTGCGCTTTGCGTCAGCCGCGCCCTTCGTCTTTTGGATATTGTGCCACTTGGAATGACCGGACATAGTTGATTTCTCCTTACATGTAGTATTGAATGACGTCTCGATGGAGCGTCGAAATTACGGTTTCCGTGTCGGGGAAGTGCTTGTCGAGATATGCCTTAATTTTAGGGCAAACGACGTTCTCCGTCGGGAAATGGCCCGCGTCGATCAGGTTGAGATGCTGCGTGTCAAGAAATTCGTGGTACGATAGATCGCTTGTCACGAACGTATCGCACCCAAGCGCGATCGCCTGCGTGATATAATCACCGCACGCGCCGCCGCCGACGGCGACCTTGTGCACGCGCTTTCCGCCGTCGCGGTAACGCAAGCCTTTACAATTTAAGGATTTTACCACAACCGACAGGAATTCTTCAAGTCCTTTTTCGCAGGAAAGTGTGCCGACACGTCCGATTTTTTCCTCATTGAGCGGAATTGTGCCGCAAATTCCGAGTTTTTCCGCCAGACAGTCGTTCACGCCGCCCTCCGCTGCGTCGAGATTGGTGTGCATGCAGATCGCGGCAATGTCGTTTTTCAGGAGCTTTGTGAGGATGCGCCCCTGTACGTTGTCGTCCAGGACGTTTTGCACCTTGTGCCAGGTACAGTTCATCACCGGATGGTGCGCGACGATGAGGTCGGCACCCACGTCGAGCGCCTCCTGCGCGACGGTCTCCGTAATGTCGAGCGCAACGAGGATCTTCTTCACTTCACGCGCGCCGCTGCCGACCAGCAGCCCCACGTTGTCCCAGCTCTCCGCGCTTTCCCGCGGCGCCCAATCGTAGAGCTTCGCTTCAATTTGTCGAACCGTTGCCATGCTGCCATGCCTCCCTGCTTTGTTTCAGTTCTTCGATGATCGCGCCCAGTTCCGCGATACGCTCTTCCCTGTCCGCCCGCTTGGAGCCGCGCAGCCCCGCAGCGGCGCGTGTGAGCTTCGTGATGCGCTCTTGAGCGTAGTCACCGTAAAGCGGATCGTGTACGGAAGCAGCGCCGCAGTACGCCTGCGCCGCCGTGAGCGGTGCGCTCTCCCCGCCTGTCGCGGTCAACACGGCGTAGAGCGTGTCCTTATCGCGCACGAGATGCTCCTGCGTGATGGTGTAGCCGTTCTCGCTGAGCCACACGCGCAGGACTTCCGGCTTCGTCATCGGCTGCAAAAGAAGCTGTTTTTCGCGCGTCCACGGCGCGTTTTTCAAGATCTCGATGATCGTCTCGCCGCCCATGCCGGCGATGACGACGGTATCGACCTCCTGCGCTTCAATGGCATCCAGCCCCGCACAGAGACGAAACTCGATGCCTTGCGTGACGCCGTACTCATATGCCGTTCTTCTTGCGTGCTCGAGCGGGAGCGCGTTGATGTCCGACGCGATGGCGCGCGTGATCGCGCCCTTTTGCAGCAAGTACACGGGCAGATACCCGTGGTCGGTGCCGACGTCGGCAAGCGACGCACCCGCTTCTACAAGACTTGCAAGCTTTGCAAGGCGCGGCTGCAAGGTCAGTTCTTTTTTCTCCACGGTACACTCCCCGATCAAAGTGGTAAACCGAACAAGACGCATACGGGTCTCGTATGCGTCCTGCTCCTGTTCTTATTCTGCGACAGGCTTGTTCGCTTCCTCGTTGACGACGGCGAGCAGCTTGTCCACATCGATGCCGTGCACCATGCAGGCCTCCTCCACGGTCTCACCGCGGCTGGACGGGCAGCCCAGGCAATGCATACCGATGGAAAGGAAGATCGGCGCGGTCTGCGGCGCGATGTCGAGAATGTCACCGATAATGGTGTCCTTTGTAATTGTAATCATGGCTTTTTACCTCCGGAATTGATAGACATAGTTTACCCCATTTTTCGCGTTTTTTCAATAGGGTTTCCGCTCCATTGCGCAAAAAACGTTAAGCCTGTCCGGAGGGGGGGAGGTCCT